>NZ_PSTO01000014.1:0-85421 GCF_002930975.1 Rathayibacter sp. AY1A3
CACCATGAGGACCGGGACGAGCATCAGGACGATCATCACGATCGCCGTGGGGGAGAGGTAGAGGTACGGGGCCAGGTCGCGGCGGTGGCGGTCACGTCAGTCCCTGGCTTTCTGGTTCCGCACGTAGAACACGGCGAGGACCATTGTGAGGAGGAGGATGAGCACGGCGCTCGCCGAGGCCACCGAGAACTCGTATCGGCTGAACGCGAGCTTGTAGGTGTAGGTGCTGAGCATCTCGGTGGCGTCGATCGGCCCGCCGCCGGTCGTCATCCAGATCAGCGCGAACTGCTGCGAGGTCCAGATGATGTCCAGGACCGACATGCTGATGATGATCGGCTTGAGCTGCGGGACCGTGACGTTCCAGAACCGCTGCCAGGCGCTCGCCCCGTCCACCTTCGCCGCCTCGTAGAGGTCGTGCGGAATGCCCTGCAGACCCGCGAGCAGCGTGATCATGTAGAAGGAGTAGCCCGCCCAGATGTTGATCACGGTCACGGAGAGCAGCGCGGTCGCCGGCGAGGCGAGCCACTCGACGCCCTTGTCCGTCAGGCCGAGGGAGATCAGCGCGTAGTTGACCACGCCGTTCGGGTTGAGCAGGAGCCGCCACAGCACCGCGATGATCGCGACGGTGAACAGCCACGGCAGGACGTAGACGACCCGGAACAGCGACTTCGCCACGGTCGGGACCAGCGGAGAGTTCAGCAGCATCGCGAACCCGAGCCCGAGGACCAGGTGCGCGGCGACGCTCGCGCCGACGAAGACGATCGTGTTGCCGGTGGCCTTCACGAATCCCGGGTCTCCCAGGACCTCCGCGTAGTTCGCGAGTCCCACGAAGACGGGCTTCGGGTTCGTGATCACGTTGTCGAAGAAGGAGTACCCGATCACCATGAGGACCGGGACGAGCATCAGGACGATCATCACGATCGCCGTGGGGGAGAGGTAGAGGTACGGGGCCAGGTCGCGGCGGTGGCGGCGGGGTCGGCCGGCGCTGGGCGGCGGCGCCTCGGTGTCCGGGGCGGGGAGCGTGCTCAGGAGGGAGACCACGGCGCTCGTCCTTCCGTCGGTGAGGGGTGAGGGAGGGACCGCGCCGCGGGGGAGACGCCCCGCGGCGCGGTGGGGAGGGAGGGGGTCACAGAGGTCAGAACTCCCCGAGCCAGGCTTCCTGTGCCTTCTCCAGGGCGTCGTCGACCGACTGGTCGCCGGTGAGGGCGCCCTGCAGCTGCTCGTCGAACTCGCGCATCAGCTGCTCGGCGACCGGGAGCCCGACGAACTCGTTCGCCGGGTAGCCCGCCGAGTAGATGTCGAAGGCCTGCTTGTAGAGGTCGTCGCTCTGCGAGAAGTCCGGCGTCGACGTCGTGTTGCCGGGGAACGCGTTCGCGAGGGTGGAGAGGGTCGAGTTGGTCTCGGAGCTCATCAGGAACGAGACGAGCTTCGCGGCCTCGGCCGGGTGCTCGCTCGCGGCGGAGACGCCCAGACCCCAGGAGGCGTAGGGGATGCCGCGCTCGCCGCTGAAGCCGTCCTCGGCCGGGATGGCCGAGATGCTGAACGTCAGATCGGGGTTGGACTCGCGGATCGACTCGATGTGCGAGAGCGAGTCGATCATCATGCCGACACGGCCGTTCGTGAACTCCTCGACCTTGTCCTGCTCCTTCATCGTCGCTGCCCCGGGCGCGATGACGCCGTCCTCGTTCAGCTGGGCGATGTAGTCGATCGCGCTGGTGACGTCGTCGTTGGTCAGGTCGGGAGCGCCGTCCTTCAGCATGCTGCCGCCGGACGCCCACACCCATGACATGACGTCGTTCTGGATGCCGTTCGGAGCGTCGCTTGAGAGGGGGAGGACCCAGCCGCTCGTGTTGTCGCCGAGAGCGGTGATCGCCTTCGCCGCGGACTCGAACTCGCTGCGGGTCGAGGGCGGAGCGGTGACGCCGGCCTCCGCGAGGAGCGCGTCGTTTGTGAAGAGCGGGTAGACGAAGTTGACGACCGGCACCATCGCGGTCTTGTCGTCGACGACGACCTTCGATGACAGCTGGCTCTCGTCGAAGCCCGCGTCGGAGAGGAGCGGGCCCAGGTCGGCCAGCGCGCCCTGCTTCGCGAAGTCGCTGATCCACGCGCCGTCGAGCCCGACCACGTCGGACATCGTCCCGGCGGCCGCTCCGGCGAAGAGCTGCTCCTTGGTGGACGCGTACGGCCCGCTCAGGAGGTCGACGGTGATGCCGGGATTGGCCTTCTCGAAGTCGTCCATCAGTCCGCGGAGCGCGCCGTCCGGGAGCTCCGGCTCCCACCACTGCGCGAATTCGAGAGTGACGTCTCCTCCGGCGTCGGAGGATCCCCCGCCCTGGCTGCAGCCGGTGACCATCGTCGCGGCGAACGCCGCGCTCACGGTGATGACGACGGCTCTTCTGATCCGAGCACCCTTGCTCATGAGACTCCTCTGCGACTCTGCAGTGTTCTGCTGTTGTATGCGCCTTTGTGCGCTTGTGTTCTGTGAATGTAACTCCACGTGCACTCGACTGCAAGATCCGGCAGGAAACTGCTGCAATGTGCGACATTCGGCGGCTAGCGATGCGGAACCGCTGCGGTTTCCGGCGGTCGAGTTGCAGGTTCGTGCGGCTCGGTGTTAGAAAGCCCCCATGTCCGTCACCGAGCGCACCCCGTCCGCGAACGACGCTCCGCTGCGCCTCCCCGCAGGGCGCAAGGCCGATCTGGCGGCTTACGTGGCCGAGGCGGGGGAGGTGACGGTGGCCGCTCTCGCCCGCCGCTTCGCCGTCTCGGCGGACACGGTCCGGCGCGATCTCGACCAGCTCGACGCCGACGGCTACCTCGTCCGCACCCACGGCGGCGCGGTCTCCCTCTCCGTGATGCCGGCCACCGAGAAGCGCCTCGACGTGCGGCTCGGACTGCAACGCGGCGCGAAGGAGCGGATCGGCGCGCTCGGTGCGGGACTGATCGAGAACGGCGCCGTCGTGATGCTCAACGCCGGCACGACCTCGTTGGCTGTCGCCCGCCACCTGAACGACCACCGCGAGCTGACGATCGCGACCAACAATCTGCGCATCCCCGCCGAGATCGGCTCGAAGGTCTGCCGCGACCTCTTCGTCTTCGGCGGTGCCGTGCGGCTGGGCGGTCAGTCGACCGTGGGGCCCGTGGCCTTCGCCTTCTCGGAGTCCGGCTCCGCGGTCGATCTGCACTGCGACATCGGCCTCATCTCCGTCGGCGCCGTCTCCGCCGAGACCGGCTACTCGACCAGCAACTTCGCGGAGGGGGTGATGATGAGCGAGATGATCGCCCGCTGCGAGCGCGTCGCGATCCTCGCCGATCAGACCAAGTTCGGCCGGAAGCTCTTCGCCCAGGTCGCGGAGCTCGGTCGCGCGGATTATCTCGTCACCGACGCCCCGCCGCCCCCGGAGCTCGAGGAGGCCCTGCGCGACAGGGGAGTGGAGATCGTGCTCCCGGCCGGTGCGGCCGCCCGGGAGCGCTGACCCGCTCCTCACAGCACGTTGATCGCGGTGGCACGCCAGCGCGCATCCGTGCCTTCGAGCCGGATCGCGACGGCCCGGCTCCGTGCGCGGTGATGCACCAGGACGACTCCCTCGACGACGCCGTCCCGCGGCTCCGTGACGATCACCCGTCCGACCGTGAACGGGACGCGCTGCGCCGTCCGCTTCCGCAGGCTGCGGGCGCGGGCCGCGAGCACGACCCGCTTCTGCAGGTGGTGGTAGACCTCGTCGCTCAGCCACCGCGCGATCTGGTCGATCTCGCGCGAGCCCTCGAGGATCTCGATCACGAGGTGCGTGAGCCGGGCGAGCAGGGGCTCCGGGTCGGGCAGCTCCGCGCGGGTCGCAGGCTGCGGGGCGAAGAACTCCGCGAGGGTGAGCCGCTCCACGGCCGCCTCGGGGTCGAGGGGGAGGGTGCGGTAGTCGAAGGCGTGGAGGGGAAGGCTCATGCGGCGATCTCCTGGGGCAGGACGAGCTGTTCACGGGTCCGGGTCACCTCTCTGCTCGACGGGCGGGGCGCGCTGGGTCGGCACGCGAGGACGACCTCATCGAAGCAGTCGAGGGATGCTCATGGAAGGCAGAGGCGCAGACTGTGGATAATCGTCGGCCGTCCCGAGCTGTGGACAGCGAGCCCGGCGTGCGCCGCCCGGCCGCGCCCTAGGCTTGTCGGGTGTCGACCCTCAGTGACCTCGTCCTCTCCCACGGCCGATCCGACGAAGCGGACGTCGAATGGCTGCACCTGCTCGTCGGCGACCTGCAGCTGCTCGCCGACCTGGCCTTCGCCGACATCGTGCTCTGGGTGCCCACGGCCGACGACAGCTTCGTCGCCGTCGCCCACGCGCGCCCCAGCAGCGCGGCGACGCTCTTCTACCGCGACTTCGTCGGGCAGAGGATCAAGTCGGAGTGGCGCGCCCAGGTCGTCGAGGCCTTCGAGACCGCGCGGATCGTCGACACCTCCGCCCCGGACTGGTTCGAGGAGACGCCCACCCGCGTGCGAGCGGTGCCCGTCCTGCGCCGCCTGGGGGCCTCCGACGGCGGGACGACGGACCGCCCCATCGCGGTCGTCACGCGCCACACCAACCTCAGCGAGACGCGCACGCCGAGCCGGCAGGAGCTGACGTTCAACGACTGCGCGAACGACCTCTTCTCGATGATCGCCTCGGGCGACTTCCCCGATCTGGGCGCGCCGACCGGTCCTCGCCGCGGGGCGCCGCGCGCGTCCGACGGCCTGATCCGCCTGGACGTCGACGGCGTCACCACGTTCGCGAGCCCCAACGCCCTCTCGGCGTTCAACCGCATCGGCTTCGCCGACGAGCTCGAGGGGGAGTCGCTCGCCGAGGTCACCACGAAGCTGATCGCGGGGAAGGTCGTCATCGACGAGTCGCTCCCGCTGGTCGTGACCGGCCGGGCGCCGTGGCGCACCGACATCGAGGCCCGCGGAGTGACGGTGTCGCTGCGCGCGATCCCGATCCGCGACCGCGGCGAGCGGGTCGGCGCCGTCGTCCTGTGCCGCGACGTGACGGAGCTGCGCCACCAGGAGCGGGAGCTCATCACCAAGGACGCGACGATCCGCGAGATCCACCACCGCGTGAAGAACAACCTGCAGACCGTGGCCTCGCTGCTGCGGATCCAGGCCAGGCGCACCCACTCCGACCTCGCCCGGGAGGCGCTCACGCAGGCGATGCGCCGCGTCGCCGCCATCGCGGTCGTGCACGACACGCTCTCGGAGGGGCTGAACCAGAACGTCGACTTCGACGCGGTCTTCGACCGGGTGCTGCTGCTGATCGCCGAGGTCGCCTCGACCCACAACACCACAGTGCACCCGAAGCTGACGGGGAGCTTCGGCAACCTGCCCAGCGAGTACGCGACTCCGCTCGCGCTCGCCCTGACCGAGCTGGTCACCAACGCCGTCGAGCACGGCCTGGCCGGACGGGAGGGCGACGTGGAGATCGTCGCCTCGCGCAGCGACGACGAGCTCACGGTGAAGGTGCGCGACACGGGCGTCGGGCTGCCGGAGGGCAAGGTCGGATCGGGCCTGGGCACGCAGATCGTGCGCACGCTCATCCAGGGCGAGCTCGGCGGCACCATCGACTGGCACACGCTGGTCGGGCGCGGCACCGAGGTCACCATCGAGGTGCCGCTGCGGTGGCTGGAGCGCGCCCGCTCCTGAGCCCGGAGACGACGCGACCCCCGCTGCCGAGAGGCGACGGGGGTCGGGATCGTTCGTGCCGCCGAGCGGCTCGTGCGCCTAGGAGGCGCGGCGTGCGCGGGCGGCGCGGCGCTTCAGGGCGCGACGCTCGTCCTCGCTGAGGCCGCCCCACACGCCCGAGTCCTGGCCGGTCTCGAGGGCGTACTGGAGGCAGACCTCGGTGACGGTGCAGCGTGCGCACACCGACTTCGCCTTCTCGATCTGGTCCACGGCCGGGCCGGTGTTGCCGACCGGGAAGAAAAGCTCGGGGTCTGCGGTGAGGCAAGCGGCCTTGTCGCGCCAGTCCATGCGGGTGCTCCTTGTGTGAAGGCGTGCGTGGAGGAACCACGCAGTGTTCGGGTGGGATGATCGATCCACGCCGACGATCCCGACCAGTACTCGACCTCCGCGCCCTCACCGGCGCACGCCACGAGGCCCCGTGCTGGAGCGCGGGGTGGATCGGGGTGGTGGACGGGAGAACGCTCGGTTCTTGCCGGTGCACTCGACGCGATGCGCGAGCACTGCGTCGGCCACCCGGCTCCAGTGCTGGTCATCCGGCTCGCCCCCGTGCCTGACGGCGCGGCGGGATCGGATGTTCACATCGGCGGAAACCCACGACCCTGTGAGCGGTGAAACGAACTGGACTAGCCTGTCACGGGGATGAGCCCGAATCAAGAGTCCTGGATGGGATGTGCCTGTGACCGCTGACGCGAACGGGTCCCGCGGACCCCGCCCGACCGCCTCCCGGCCGCTCGGTCTGGTGGTGCTGATCGCGGTCCTGGCCCTCGAGACGCTCGCCGTCGCCGGGGTCGCGGCGTGGCTCGTGCTCGAGCTGCTGACGACCCGGGCCGACACGGTCGGCGGAGGGATCGCCATCGTCGTCCTCGCGCTGATCGCCGTGTGCTGGGCCGCCGCGACGACGCTCGGCGCCGTGCGACGGCGAGGCTGGATGCGCGCGTCGGCGCTGACGATCCAGCTGGTGATGATGGCCGTGGCGCTCGGCGCCTTCCAGGGCCAGTACGCCGTGCCCGACATCGGCTGGGCGCTGCTGGCGCCGGCCGTGGTGGCCGTCGTCGCGCTGTTCCTCCCGAGCGTGGTCGCCGCCACTCGTCGCGATCCGGCCGTGTAGCCGGACGGCTGGCGCGCCGCCGCTCGCGGGTGCGACGCTGGAGGGACCCCCTCCTCGACACGGAAGCGACGCGCATGGACTCCACCCGACTCGGCTCCAGCGGCCTGCAGATCTCCTCGATCGTCCTCGGCTGCATGAGCTTCGGCGCTCCCGACCGCGGGGCCCACGGCTGGAGCATGGGCGAGGAGGAGTCGCGGACCTTCCTCCGGCGGGCGCTGGACCTGGGGATCACCACGTTCGACACGGCGAACGTCTACTCCGACGGCACGAGCGAGGAGTTCGTCGGCCGTGCGCTCGCGGACTTCGCGGTCCGCGAGGAGGTCGTGATCGCTACGAAGGTCCACGGGCGGATGCGCCCCGGCCCCAACGGCGGCGGCCTCTCGCGGCGGCACATCCTCAGCGCTATCGACGACAGCCTCCGGCGTCTCGGCACGGACTACGTCGACCTCTACCAGATCCACCGCTGGGACCCCGAGACGCCGATCGAGGAGACGATGGAGACCCTCCACGACGTCGTCCGCTCGGGCAGGGCGCGCTACATCGGCGCCTCGAGCATGTGGGCGTGGCAGTTCGCGAAGGCGCAGTACACCGCGGATCTGGGCGGCTGGACGCGGTTCGTCTCGATGCAGGACCAGTACAACCTGATCCAGCGCGAGGACGAGCGCGAGCTGCACCCCTTTTGCGTCGACCAGGGAGTCGGCGTGATCCCGTGGTCGCCGCTCGCCCGGGGCCGGCTCACCCGCGACTGGGACGAGACCACGGCGCGCACCGAGACCGACGTCTTCGGCGGCACCCTCTACCGCCAGCAGGAGGAGGCCGACCGGCGGACCGTCGCGACCGTCGCACGCATCGCCGAGCAGCGCGGCGTGCCACGTGCGCAGGTGGCGCTCGCCTGGGTCCGGCAGCAGGAGGCGGTCACTGCTCCGATCGTCGGAGCCACGAAGCTCCACCACCTCGACGACGCGGTCGCGTCGCTGGACGTGGAGCTGACCGCCGACGAGCTGGAGGCGCTGGGCGCCGACTACGCACCGCGCGCCAACGAGGGGTTCTGATCCGAGCGATGCGCCACCGCTGATCCGCCCGAGCGGTCTCCGCTATTCTTCCTCTCGAAGATGACGGAAGCTCGGATCGGGAGGCGGCGTGGCGAGGAGTGCCGGGGATCCGCTGGGGGCGCGCTACCGCCTGCTCGAGCGGATCGGCGCGGGCGCCGCGGGCGAGGTGTGGCGCGTCGCCGACGCGCAGGGACCGGACCGCGCGGCGAAGCTCCTCCGCGGTGAGCACGTGCACGACGCGGGTCTGGTCGAGCGGTTCGTCCGTGAGAGGTCCGTGCTCACCCGTCTGCGGCACCCGCACGTCGTGGAGGTGCTCGACCTCGTCGTGGAGGGGGAGACGCTCGGAATCGTGATGGAGCTCGTCGGCGGCGGATCGCTGCGGGAGCTGCTGCAGGACGAGGGCACCCTCCCGGCGGTCGATGCACTGCCCGTGACGGCCTCGATCCTCGACGCTCTCGCCGCCGCGCACGCGATCGGCACGGTCCACCGGGACGTGAAGCCCGACAACGTCCTGCTCGCGGAGGGTGCGGACGATGCGGGCTCCGCCGTCCGCGTCTCCGACTTCGGCATCGCTCACGTGGTCGCCGAGGGGCCGCGCGCGACGACGGGCGTCATCGGGACGCCGGAGTACCTCTCGCCCGAGATGCTCGCCACCGGACGAGCCGGTCCGCCGAGCGACGTCTACTCGACGGGGATCCTGCTCTACGAGCTGCTGTGCGGCCGGACCCCGTTCGCCGGTCCCGGCGCCGACGTCGCGGTCGCCTACCGGCACGTCGCGATGCTCCCGCCGCCGCTGGATCTGCCGCCGCGGCTCGCGTCGCTCCTGGACCGGATGCTCGCGAAGGATCCGGCGTCGCGGCCGACGGCTGCGGAGGCGGCGGGGATCCTGCGACGCCTCTCCCCGGCACTGGCCGGGCTGCCGGCGCTGCCGCTCGCGGCGGGCGTGGCGGAGTTCGAGGAGACCGAGCGCCCGGGCACGGTCCTCCGCGGGATGGCGGTGGAGATGTCGTCGGAGCCGGTGGAGGAGGGGCCCGCGCCCGAGCTCGGCCCTTCGTCGCAGGCGACCGTGCTCCGCCCGGTGCCGCGCCGCGAGCTGCGCCTGGCGGAACGGCCGTTCGAGGCTCCTGCTCGGCGGAGGCGCGGCGGACGTCTGCGGATGATCCTCGCCGCCGTCGGCGCCGGCGTCCTGCTCATCGGGGCGGTGCTCCTCGCCGTCCAGCCGCGCGGCGGAGCACCGGCCTCGGCACCGGATGCCGAAATGTCGGCTGGGCAGCAGGACCGGCCGCTGCCGACGGGCCTCGGAGTGACGCGATCGGCCACCTGGGACGCGGAGCGACGGGCCGTGGTCGTCGAGATCTCCTACTCCGCCCAGAGCGCGCCCCTCTCGGGGTCCTTCCTCGAGGTGCTGCCGGGCCCGGACGCCGCGGCGGCGTGCCCCGCGGCCAGCTGGTCCGGAGTGACTGCGGTGCGCAACCGGCCGAGCGTCACCGGAGTCGGGGTCGGCTGCGGTTGGAGCCTGACGGACCTGCACGTCCCAGCGCAGGGGATCGTCGACGTCACGGCGACCGTGCCGATCGCGGTGGCCGAGCAGAGCGCCCTGGACGGGTGGCTGGCGGCGGCAGCGTCTGCGACGGCACAGGCCGTGGCCGACCCTGCGGTCACCGGGACGGCGTATCCCGTGCAGCGGCTGCGGGATGTGAGGATCGAGACTCCCGCGCGGACGGTCGGCCGGACCCCGCTGCCGGTGACGCTGGTGCCGGTCTGGCCGAGCGGGGCCGACCCCGTGAACCCCCTGCTCGCGACGCCGTCGTCCGCGCCGGCGAGCAGCATGCTCGAGGCGATCGCGGGCGGAGTGGAGGGCGTGCGGTTCAGCGACGGCTGCGGCGGCGCGGTCGCCGTGTCGTCCGACGGGCTGACGGTGACCGCCCTCACGGTGACTCCGTCCTGCGAGCTGCGCGCCCGAGTGGGCGCGTTCTCGGACCTCTCGAGCAGTCCCTTCGCGATCACCACTCGCGAGTGAGTCGACCTCCCGCGCCAGTGTCGAGCCGTCGACGCCACGCGAGCCGTCTGTGCTGTCTTGCCTTCTACCATGACGAGACATCCTCATGAAACGACGATGGAGTGGGGAGCGGGCGGGACGGTCCCGTCCGCAGGGGTAGAAAGGTGTGATCCATGTCACGTGTTCTCTCGACCGACGAGGCGAAGTCCGCGATCCAGCAGATCCAGTCGATCGTCAACGGCGGCCTCGCCGATCAGATCAGCCGGCTCGACGCACAGGGGCGGACACTGTCCGACCCGAACGTCTGGGACGGTCCGCTGGCCTCGCAGTTCCGCTCGTCGACCTGGCCGGAGACGAAGTCGGCCCTCGAGAAGGCCAAGCAGGAGCTCGAGGAGCTGCGCAGCCAGCTGGCGACGATCTCGCAGAACATCTTCGCCGCCGGCGGAGGGAGCTGACCGGCCGTCCCGCCCCTGCGTGCTCCGGCGAGCGGGGGCGGGACGTGCTCGTCGTCTCCGCGCTCCTTCCTCCGCGCTCCTCCATCGGTGCGTCTCGGGGTCATCGGAGCGCTCTCGAGGAGGACGCGCCGATCGACTCGGTGGCGGAGGCGCGATCACCCGTCCGAGGGCGCTGATCAGCCGCCGTCCGCCGGCGTCGGCGAGACCGACTGCACGAAGTGGATCTCGCCGTCGAGGCTGACGAAGCCACGGCCGATCGTGGGCGGGACGGGGAAGCGCCGCGGGATCTGCGCGCCGAGGAGAGTGCCGTCGTTGTCGACGTCGGGCTGGAGCAGCAGCACGGAGCGGGAGGCCGCCGCCTTCTTCGTCCAGTTCCCGAAATGGCTGCGGAGCTCGCTCGACCGGCCGGCCAGCACGACGCAGAGTCCCGGGCGACCCGACGAGACCAGCCTCATCAGCGCCTGGTCGGTGTCGTCCCAGCGCTCGGCGTCATCGAGGAGGAGCAGCACGGGGCCCTCCTCCGTCGACAGCGACGCGAGGAGGGTGCGGAGCTCCTCCGCGCCCACGGCGAGTCGGTCGAGGTCCGCGCCCCTCAGCGGGGAGCGTCGATCGCACACTCCCCAGACGGCGACCGAGCCGGCGGCCCGCGCCGCCTCGGCCAGGGCGAGCAGCACGGTCGACTTGCCCGATCGGGCGGGTCCGGCGATGACGACGTGCTCGCCCTCGAAGACCTGGAACGCCAGCGGGGCGAGGTCCGACTCGCCGAGGCCGATCGGGAGCAGCCACGGCTCGCGATCGAAGCAGGCCTCGATCCCGAGTGCGCTCACGGCGACCCTGTCGGGAAGCGTGCCGACCGTGCTCGTCCTGCCGCGCGCATCCGGCCAGGCGGCCGCGAGCTCGGCGATCGCGTCGTCGAGACCGGCCCTCGGAGTCGCGACCTGCGTCTGCAGGAGCGACGAGGTGAGAACGCAGCGCCCCGGCACCGCTGCCGGCGCCTGCACCGGCTTCACCCCGGCGGCGGCGTAGTCCTGCGGGTCGGCGAGGCGGAACAGCCACTTCTGCGTCGTGACCTCCTCCATCACCGAGGGGATCGCCCTCGCCCGGGTGCTCGTCACCGCGAAGTGCAGGCCGAGCTCCGGTCCGTCGGCGTAGGCGCGGGTGAACGCCTCCATCAGAGCCAGGCCCTCCCAGTCCTGGAACTCGTCCTTCAGAGTCGCGAGACCGTCGACGAGCACCAGCGCACGACGGAGGCCCCCGGGCGATGCTCGGCGCCGGCGCACCTCGTCGCGCAGGTGACGGAGGAACCGGGTCTGCTTCTCGTGGGATCCGCCACCTGCGCCGACGTAGGAGACGGTGTGCGGGAGTCGCGCGAGCGGGGCGGAGTCGCGGGAACCGGCATCGAGGACGTAGAGGTCGAGCTCGTCCGGAGGGAAGTGGCGGGCGGCCGTCAGTGCGATCGACGCGAGCACCGTGCTGGTGCCGCTGCCGGGGATGCCGATGAGGAGCAGGTTCCCCTCGCTCAGGTCCCAGCCGGTCGGCGACCGGCGCTGCCGGTCGGGGTCGTCCGAGAGTGCGACCTGCAGGACGTCGCCGACGACGCGACCGAGGTCGGACTCCTCCGCACCGAACCCGCTGAGGGCCACGGTGTCCTCGAGCGGCTCCGGCCAGATCGGGCGGGGAGGGCCGAAGCCCGAAGCGGCGTCCGCCTCGACCACCGCGTCGATCAGGAGGTCGAGATCGGTCGGGGCCGTCTCGTCGGCGGCGACCGGGGAGGGGCCCTCGACGGGGACGCCCGTGGGTCCGACCGGGCGGACCTCGATCGCCTCGACGGCCGGCGCCTCCGCGCGACCGGTGACCAGCGCCGTCTGGACGGGCGAGATGTCGTTCTGGCCCCGCTTCACGTACGCTCGGCCGGTCTGGGAGCGGGAGATCCCGGCCGCGCTCGCGACTCCGATCACGTCGGCGGAGTCGTCCCGGCTCTGCACTCGGAGGGCGACGCGGAGGTTGGTGTTGGCGAGGATGTCGTCGTTCACCACTCCGGCCGGACGCTGGGTGGCGAGGATCATGTGCACGCCGAGCGTCCTGCCGACCGCGGCGACGCTCACGAGGGACGTCAGGACGTCGGGATGCTCCTTCGCGAGAACGGCGAACTCGTCGACGACGAGCAGGAGCCGCGGCATCGGCTCCGGCGGCGAGGTGGCCCAGTACGCGTCGAGGTCGTCGACACCCTCGCCGGCGGCGGCGAAGAGCCGCTGACGACGCCGCATCTCGGCCTGGAGCGAGCGCAGCGCGCGGTCGGCGAGCTGGGCGTCGAGGTTGCTGATGGTGCCGATCGTGTGCGGGAGCCGCTCGCAGGACGCGAACGCTGCACCTCCCTTGAAGTCGATGAGCACGAAGGTGAGGCGCGTCGGATCGTTCCAGGCCGCGAGGCCGGCCACGAAGGAGCGCAGGAACTCGCTCTTGCCCGAGCCCGTGGTGCCGCCGACCAGGCCGTGCGGGCCGTCGGCGACGAGATCGAGCACGAGCGGACCGTGCTCGGACGAGCCGACGGGCGCGCGCATGCCCCGGGCGCTCGACCACCACCCCCGGACGTCCGCGGCGGTCGGACGATCGGCGCCCAGGAGCGGCGGCAGCCGCACGAGCGCGGGGAGAGCCGCCCCCGCGGTGACGAGCTCCGGGTCCTCGAAGCGCGCCAGGTCGCGCGCACAGCGCTCGGCCGTGGAGGAGGCGAGACCGGCGAGCACCACGTCCTCGACGGTGATCCGCTCGTCGGGCCGGGAGAGGACCGCTGAGGCGTCCGCTCCGACCCGGACGACGACCGTGCAGGAGGCTGGGAGCTGCTCCTCCGACGCCGCGAGCACGAGGCCGGAGATCCGGATCGCCGCCTCGCGCTCGCCGCGGCCGAGTCCGACGAGCTCGCGCGCCGGAGCGGCGCGTCCCTCGGTCAGCACGCCGGAGTCGAGCACCAGGAGCACGCGCGGCGAGTCCTCCTCGCGGAGGGCGCGGAGGAGCTCGGAGCTGCGGTCGCGCCGGTCGGAGAGTCGGCGTCCGCCCCCGGGCAGACGCGTGTGGGGGAGCCAGGAGGCCCAGCTCCAGTCGGAGTCGCGTCGCCGGTCGCAGAACACCCCGATCGCCAGGTCGGCCGGACCGCAGTGGACCGCCGCCTGGCAGAGCAGGCTCCTCGCCAGAGCGAGGCCGCCCTCGCGGTCGCCGACGATCCCGACGGCGCCCGAGTCCGCGAGATCGATGGACACGGGCGCGCTCGGGACGACGCTCACCGCCAGGATCGCGCGCACCTCCTCCTCGAGCCGCGGCACTCCGCGCTGATCGAGCGGGGGAGACCACGGGACGTCGCCGACGCCGATGTGCAGGCGGAGCACATCGGCGGAGGTCGCGCGCCGCTGCCACAGCGACGTGGCGGGCAGCGCCGCCCGGCGGATCGTCGTCGCCGGGTCGGGCGCGTCCTCCTCGAGGCGGGCCCGTTCGACACGCGCGGAACGGGCGATGTCGTCGCGGAGCGTCTGCAGCGCCTCGCCGTAGCGCTGCTCCTCGGACCGGGTCGCTCGGGCGTGCCGGTGCCGCTGCTCGAACCACATGCCCACCCCGGCCACGGGGCTGAGCGCGGCGAAGAGGGCGTAGCGCGCATCGCCCATGATGAGGACCATCGCGAAGGCGAGGACGAGCGGCGCGGCGACGGTGATCACGCTGAAGGTCGTGGCGGAGGCGATCTCGAGGCGGGCCGGCGGGACGACCGCCTCGCCGGCCGCCGGACGTCCCGGTCGCGGCGGCCGGTTGAAGGGAACGGTCGCCGTCGCGGTGACGTTGTCCGTGCTCCCCGGCTCGGGCGCGAGGAGCTCGGGAGGCGCGGGGCGCAGTCGGAGAGCCGCCCCACCGGCGATCACGACCGCGGCGTCGGAGACGAGGACCCCGTCCCCGGTCGCGGAGACGCCGTCGACCAGAGTGCCGTTGGTGCTGTCGGCGTCGCGCACCCGCAGGCCGTCGCCCTCGCGGGTCACCGAGAAGTGCTCCCAGGAGGCGCTCGCCGTGTCGAGGACGACGTCGGCGTGCGGGGAGCGGCCCACGATCAGCGCACGGCCCCGCGGGATCTCGACCACGGCTCCCGCGCCGAGACCGCCCGACAGCACGGCCGTCCACCCGCGGGCCGCGGCAGGTCGGGGCAGGGGGGAGCGGGCGATCCGCGTCCCCTCGAGCAGCAGCAGATCGGCCAGCCGGGTCTCCACAGGATGCAGGGCGGTGTCGACGGCGAGGGCCGTCCCGGGCGGGAGGCGGTGCCCGGTGGCGGTGGCGATCAGCTCGCCGAGTGTCGCGGAGTCGCGGTGGCGGCCGAGGTCGATGTCGGAGCGGGTGCCGTCGAGATCGAGGAGGAGTCGCACCGGGGGCTCACAGTCGGGGCTGTCCGGCGAACCAGAGCAGCGGCGGGTCGGCGGGCCGCAGGCCGAGACGCTGCGGCGAGGAGTGGAGGGGGAGTGCCGGGACGTCCAGAGCGTGCGCGGCGCCGAAGTCGAGCGGCGGACCGGCGAGCCCGTCCGCCGGTCCGATCGTGGATCCCCGGAGTGCGGCGGCGACCGCCGCGGGTTCCCTGCTGCCTGCGACGGCCGCGGCTCGCACCAGCGCCACGACGGCGTCGTGGCTGGGGGCGTCCGCGACCGCGGCGAGATCGCGGAACGCGCGGTCGCCGAGGAGGGTCGTCCGCGCGGCATCGTCGGCGGTCATCCGCACAGCCCCCCGGAACGCAGAGGCCGCGCGCCCGCGCTCGTCGCCGCGGAGAGCGACCGCGTCGCCGGAATCCGTGCCGATCGTCGTCAGAGCTCCCGAGAGGGTGCCTCCGGCCGCGGCCAGGGCGGGAGCGAAGGCGGGGCTCAGCGCGTCGGGCGTGAGCAGGATCGGGACGGACGCCCCCGCCGCCTGCAGAGCGGCGACCGCCGTCGCCTGCGCCGCGGCGGGGCCGGACACGACGACGCGCTCGACCGCCGGCTCGCCCTCGAGGTGCGGGCGGGCGGCGCTGACGATCACGTCCGCGGTGGCGCCGGGATCGGCGGTCACCGTCGCGGCGGGCGAGAGACCGGTCGGGGTGCCTCCACCGGTGTCGACGAGGAGTACCCGGGCGCCTCCGCCGGCCTCCTCCACGAGTGCCGCGTCGGCCGAGGCGGTGTCGGGTCCGAGGGACCAGACGCCGTCGCCGGGCAGGTCGGGGCCGCCTCCGTAGGGGAGGACGGCCGCTGTCCCCGCGGCCCGAGCGGCGTCCACGGCTGCAGCGGTATGGGTGCCGTGGGTCGCGAGGACGAGGCCGGACACGCCCTGCCCCGTCAGCTCCTCGACGGCGGCGCGGGCACCCTCGGGCGTCCCGTGGTCGTCGACGGCGACGAGACCGATCTCGCAGCCGCCCATCGCTGACCGGTGCGCGGCGACGACGGCGCCGTTCGCCGCGTCCTTCCATTCCGCGCCCTCGCCCGGAGCCGAGCTGAGCGAGACCACCACCCCGAGCGTCAGCTGCTCGGGCACCCGGGCGCACGAGAAGCCGACCGGGAGAGCGGCGACCTCCGTCATCGGGGCGGACTGCGGGGGCAGGAGGGAGACGAGGGCACCGCTGACGCCGAGGAGGGCGACGGCGCCACCGACCAGCATCGTGGTCCGTCGAGCGGTGCGGGGGTGCTGCGCCGCGCGCCTGCCCGGGCGGATCATCGCTCGTCCCCGATCCGGAAGGAGTAGACCGTCCGGGTCCGCGTGCCCTCGGGCAGGTCGAGGTGGAACGCGGGAAGCGCATCCCCGGCCCGGAGGGAGGCCCGCTCCTGGGCCTGCGCCAGCAGGATGCCCGAGACGTCCTCGGACCGCACCGCGGCGTAGCCCCGTGCGCTCTGCGAGGCGAGGGCGAGCTGCACGTCGGCGGTGCCGACCTTCGCGGCACTCGTGGTCATCGATCCGAGCAGGCCGGAGCCGCCGACCGTCCGGTCGCCGAGGTCCAGGAGCACCTTGTGCAGATCGGCTGCGAGGAGCGCGGCGGCCGCGTCGGTGTCGCGGGTCGAGGCGTCGATCGTCGTCGCGATGCCGGCCAGGGAGGCGCGCGTCCGCTCGGAGACGGCCTCGCCGATCCGGGCCTCCGCGGTGCGGAGAGCCCGGTGCCCGGCGTCCACCGTCGCTGCACCGTCGGAGCGGATGCCGGAGGAGGCCGTGCGCAGGCTCGAGACCGACCGGTCGAACATCGCGACGACCGCGTCGGCGTCGGCGCCGGAGCGCGTCGAGATCCGCCGCACCTGCTCGTCGAGGAGTGCGGTGACCGCGGAGGCGGCGGCCGTGTCCGCCTCGGCGAACGCCTCCTGGATCGCCGGTGCGAGAGCGTCCTGCTGGGCGCCGAGAGCGTCGATGCGGGTGCCGAGGGCGTCGCGCTGAGCGGTCAGCGCGTCGACGCCGGTGCGGAGGGAGGCGAGCAGGCCGGTGAGGCGCGCGTCGTCCGAGCCGGCCGTCGCGCCGGCCTCGGCCACGCCTCCGCGGACCGTGGCGAGCGCGGCGCGCAGGGCGGCGAGGTCGGCGCTAGCGCCGGTGCTGCCGACGGTGGAGGCGACGGCGGTCCACGCGTGGACCTGGTCGCTCAGCCGGTCGGCCAGGGGGGCCGGATAGCCGTCGGGAGCGTCGAGGCGGCCCGTGCCGGAGCAGGGCGTCGCGGTCAGGTAGGCGCGGAGCTCCTCGACGGAGCCCCGCGTCACCTCCACGGGTGCGCGCGTCGGTCGCGCGGTCGGCGTGGGTGCGGCAGCAGGGGACTGTGTCGCCGGCGACAGCTCGCAGAGCCGATCGGCCAGCTCCTGGTTCTGCGCCGACAGCGACCCCGTGCTGGTCGGCGTGCCGAGCTCGTCCAGGGCCGTCGTGGCGGCGGCGCCGACCGAGGCGACCGTCGTCTCCAGGCCCGCGGCGTCCGCGTCGAGCTCGTCCAGCGTCGCCGACAGGGCGGCGAGCGCCCGGGTGCCGGATCCCTCCGGGTCGGCCAGGGTGGCCACCGAGGCCGACGCGGCGTCCACCCTGCTCGAGAGGGCGGCGAACCCGGCCTGCACGCCGTCCATCAGCTCCGGCTGCAGGGAGTCGATGAGGTCCTGCCCGCGATCGAGCATCCCGAGCAGCACGGTGTCGACGGCGGCTGCGGAGGCGGCGAGGGAGCATGTCATCGAGGGTGCCGTGCAGGTCTCGGCGGAGGGCTGTGCCGGCCCCGCGGCAGCACGGAGAGCCGCGACGACCTCGTCGCGGCAGGACTCGGCCGCCGCTCCGTACGCGTCGAGCTCGGCCGTGAGCCGTCGCAGCTCCGAGTGGATCGAGCCGGTGCGGCCGCCGTCGACGGCGAGTCCGCATCCGCTGCCCGAGACCGTCGGCGGCGGCACCGCGGCCGATGTGTCGCCCAGCAGGGCGTCCACCGCGTCGATCGCCTCGGACAGCTGCGCCAGCAGGCCGGACTCGGTGCCCGAGACCGTCGACGACAGCTGCGCCCGGAGCGCGCCGAGCTGCCCGGAGAGGCTCTGCATCGAAGCCGCCGTCGAGGCGGCGCCGGCCCGCAGCTCCTCGGCCGTGCGGACACCGAGAGTCTCGGAGGTCGCGTCGAGCGAGGCCCGCACCTCGGCGACGGTGGTGCCGGCCTGCGTCAGCAGGTCGTCCACCGCGGTGACGACCTCGATCGTGCGGCGCTCGAGGGCGAGCGGCGAGGCGTCGGAGGAGTCGAACGCGGCGCCCAGCGCCCCCTCGGTGGTCGGGTCGGTGCTCAGGCCGGGCTGGACCGCCAGGTCGAAGGCGGGGACGGCGAAGTCGGCGACGTCGGCGACGAGGGTCAGCGTCGCCGTCGCGCCACCGCCCGGGGGAGCGAGGAGAGCGGCCCACTGCACGACGGCGTCTCCGTGCTCGTCACGGCTGAGCACGCCGTTGGTGACGGCACCCGACTCGCTCTCGGTGACGACGCGACTCGGCGGGACGCCCGGCAGGACCGCGGAGGCTGCGATCGTCAGCGGAGCGCCGACGAGTGCACTGCGGCGGGCTGCACGACCGGCCGCGTCGAACGCGACCTCCTCGGGCCGGACCGTCAGGTTCTCCACCGCGAGCGAGATCTCGATCCGACCCGAGCGCCCGGCGAGGTCGGCCGGATCGGTGCCCGAGGCGTCGGCGGTGCGCCACGAGGGCCGGACACGGACCGGCAGGTCGGCGGCGACCTCGGGGGGATCGTAGACGGTGGTGGTCGCCGAGGTGTCGGACGGGTCGTCGCCGACGGCGAGGGCCGTCCCCTCGATCGCACGGACACCCCCGTCGGACGAGACGGCGACGGACACCGCCTGCAGCACCCTGGCGGCGGTGAGCGCCGGCTCCGGTGGCGTGCAGCCCGCCAGTACAGCGGCCACGACCGCGATCGTCGCTCCGGCCGTCGTCCTGCGAGCATTCGAGCGCACCCTGACCACCCCTCGTCCCGACGGGGCACCGGGCGGTGCCGCTCACGTCGACATGAGAGATGCTCGCAGATGAGCGGAACCCCGAGAGCCGGTGGCGCGCGATGACCCGCACCGCGCGCCCCGGGGTCAGACGAGCTTCAGCTTCTTGCGGAGCGCCTGCACGTGCCCGGTCGCCCGGACGCCGTACTGCGCGAACTCGAGTGCTCCCTCGGCTCCGACGACGAACGTCGAGCGCAGCACGCCGACGACGGTCTTGCCGTAGAGGCTCTTCTCGCCCCACACCGCGTACGCGCGGTGCACGGTCATGTCGGGGTCGCTCAGCAGCGGGTACGCGATGCCCTGGGCATCGGCCCAGCGGCGCAGCGCCTCCGGAGCGTCCCGCGAGATCCCGAGGACCTCGTAGCCGGAGTCGCGGAGGGACGCCGCGTTGTCGCGGAAGTCGCAGGCCTCCGTGGTGCAGCCGGGGGTGTCGGCCTCGGGGTAGAAGAACAGGATGACGCGCCGTCCGCGGTAGTCCGCGAGCGAGACGGGCTCGCCGTCCTGGTTCGGCAGCGTGAACTCCGGAGCGGAGTCGCCGGCGGCGAGGCGCGCCTCGGCGGGGAGGGGGGAGAGGTCGGTCATCGTCTGCTTCCGTCGGTCGTGGCGAAGGTGGTCAGGAGGCGCTGGAGCGAGTCGAGGCGCTCCGGTCCGCTGGCGCCCAGCAGTCCGCCCTCGACCGCCTCGATGATGGCGCAGTCGGGGGAGTCGGGCAGGTGCGTGCAGCCGCGCGGGCAGTCCCGGGCGATCACGGCGAGGGTCGTGAACGCGCCGAGGATGTTGTCGGTGTTCACGTGGCCGAGTCCGAACGAGCGGACGCCGGGGGTGTCGATCACCCAGCCGTGCCGGTCGCCGCGCTCCACGCGGAGCGAGACGGTGGAGGACGAGGTGTGCCGGCCGCGGCCCGTCACGGTGTTCACGCGCCCGATGGCCCGGTGCGCGTCCGGGACGAGCTTGTTCACGAGGGTGGACTTGCCGACTCCGGAGTGCCCGACGACCACGGTCTCGTGGCCGAGGAGGGCGTCGGCGATCTCGTCGACCGGCGGCTCGTCCTGGCTCGAGAGGAACACGCGGAGGTCCAGCCCCTCGAAGTTGCGGAGGAACGGGGCCGGGTCCGCGAGGTCGGTCTTGGTGATGCAGAGCATCGGAGTGATCCCGGCGTCGAAGGCGGCGACGAGGTAGCGGTCGACCAGCCGGGTCCGGGGCTCGGGGTCGGCGGCGGCCACCACGCAGAGCATCTGGTCGGCGTTGGCGACGATCACGCGCTCGATCGCGTCGGTGTCGTCGGCGCTGCGGCGGAGGAGGGTCGACCGCTCGCGGATGCGGACGATGCGGGCGAGCGTCCCCTCGTCGCCGCTGGAGTCCCCGACCACGTCGACGCGGTCGCCGGCCACGATCGCCTGGCGCCGCAGCTCGCGGGCCCGGGCCGCCGTGAACTCGTGCTCCTCGGGCGTCCCGTCGCCGATCATCACCGTGTAGCGACCCCGGTCGACGCCGAGCACCATCGCGATCTCGGCGTCCTCGTAGGCGGGCCGGTTCTTGGTCCGGGGCTTCGTGCCCTTCGGGTTCGGGCGCACCCGCGCGTCCGACTCGTCGTACCCGTCGAAGTCGTCGAGAGCACCGTCGGCGTCGAGGCCGCTGTCCGTCCACCACGACACGGGTCAGACCGATCCGGCGAGGGTCGTCCACAGCTCCGGGAACTGCGGGAGGGTCTTCGCTGTCGTCGCGACGTCCTCGATCACCACGCCGGGGACCACGAGGCCGATCAGAGCGCCGGCGTGGGCCATGCGGTGGTCGGAGTAGGTGCGCCAGCGGCCGCCGTGGAGCTCGGCGGGCTCGATGCGCAGACCGTCCTCGAGCTCCGTGACCCGGCCGCCGAGGCCGGTGATCTCGGCGGCGAGGGCGGCGAGGCGGTCCGTCTCGTGGTGGCGGATGTGGCCGATCCCGGTCAGGGTGCTGGGAGTGGAGGCCAGCGCGGCGAGGGCGGCGAGGGCGGGGGCGAGCTCGCCTCCCTCCGACAGATCGAGGTCCACGCCCAGGATCTCGTCGCCGCCGGTGACCACGAGGTCCTCGCCGTCCCGCTCGACCCGGGCGCCGAACAGCGGCAGGATCCGCTCGAGGTGCGCCCCGACCTGCGTGGTGACGGTCGGCCAGTGGCGCAGCCGGACGCGGCCGCCCGTGACGAGGGCCGCAGCGAGGAACGGCGCGGCGTTCGAGAGGTCGGGCTCGATCAGCACGTCGGCGCCGGCGATGGGCTGCGGCGCGACGGTCCACTCGCCGTCGGCGGGCGTGCCGACCTCGACGCCCCGTGCCGCCAGCGCGGCGACGGTCATGTCGATGTGGGGCCGGGAGGGGACGGCGCTGCCCTCGTGGCGCAGGTGCAGTCCCTCCTCGAAGCGGGCGCCGGCCAGCAGGAGTGCCGAGACGAACTGGCTCGACCGCGAGGCGTCGACGACGACGTCGCCGCCCCGGACGGCCCCGGAGCCGTGGACGGTGAAGGGGAGCGCGCCGCGGCCGTCGTCGGCGACGTCGACGCCGAGCGCGCGGAGGGAGACGATCGTCGCCCCCATCGGCCGCTTCGCCGCGTACGCGTCGCCGTCGAAGGTGGTGGGGCCGAGCGCGAGGCCGGCCAGCGGCGGGACGAAGCGCATCACGGTGCCCGCGAGCCCGCAGTCGATCGTCGTCGAGCCGAGCAGCTCCTCCGCGGGCTCCACGATCAGGTCGGCGCCGAAGCCGCCGGTCGAGCCGGACTCCCGGATCGTGGTGCCGAGCGAGCGCAGCGCCTCGATCATCAGGGCGCTGTCGCGGGAGTGCAGCGGCGCCCGCAGCGTGGAGGGCCCGTCGGCCAGAGCGGCGAGCACCAGCTCCCGGTTGGTCAGCGACTTGGAGCCGGGCAGGCCGACCTCGGCGTCGAGAGCGCCGGCCGCGAGGGGTGCGGGCCAGGCGTCGTCGCCGGGGAGCGCACGGGCGTCGCCGTACGGATCGAACTCGGGGGCGGAATAACGCGAGAAGACCATCGGTTGTCAGGATAGTCGGCGCGCAGGGCGTCGTCAGGAGCGTGACGGAGGCGGAGCATGACGGCAGCACCCCCGGTCCTCCGGAGCAGCAGGCCCGTCGCCCGGAGGCGCCCTCGCGCCGCAACCCCGGTCGTCCGCCGCGCCGCCGCTCTAGAATCGCTCGTGATGACTCGCGACGACGAACCCCGCACCACCCCCGCCGACGAGGCTCCCGAGCCCGCCGACGCGGAGCAGACGATCGTGGAGACCGTCGAGGAGTCGCTGGACGACGCCCCGGTCGAGGCTCCCGTCGATCTCCGCTCCCTCTTCGAGCAGCAGGCGCTGCCCTTCATCGACCAGCTCTACGCGGCCGGTCTGCGGATGACGAAGAACCCCTCCGACGCGCAGGACCTCGTGCAGGAGACGTTCGCGAAGGCGTTCGGCGCGTTCCGCCAGTTCGAGCAGGGCACCAACCTGAAGGCCTGGCTCTACCGCATCCTCACGAACACGTTCATCAACTCGTACCGCAAGAAGCAGCGCGAGCCCTACCAGAGCGCGATCGACGAGCTCGAGGACTGGCAGCTGGGCGGCGCCGAGTCGACCACGGCCACTTCCAGCCGCTCGGCCGAGGCGGAGGCGATCGACCACCTCCCCGACACCGCGGTGAAGGAGGCGCTCCAGGCGATCCCGGAGGACTTCCGGCTCGCCGTCTACTTCGCCGATGTCGAAGGCTTCTCCTACCAGGAGATCGCGGACATCATGAAGACCCCCGTCGGGACCGTCATGAGTCGGCTGCACCGCGGCCGGCGCATGCTGCGCGAACGACTCACCGACTACGCACGCGAGCGCGGATTCCGCGCCGCATTCACTTCCGGGAGCACGAAATGACCGACAGCGGCTGCACGAAGGCGAAGGCCGAGCTCGAGGAGTACCTCCACAACGAGCTGTGCAAGGAGGACGCCGCCGACATCCGCGAGCACATGGCGGGATGCGTCGACTGCGCCGACGAGGCGAAGGTCGGCGTGGTGCTGACGGTCGCCGTGCAGCGTGCGTGCAAGGAGACGGCGCCGGAGGACCTCCGCGCCCAGGTGCTCGGCATGCTCCGCGACGAGCACGCCGCGCACTCCCAGGCGCCCGCCCGCCTCTAGGCGCAGCACGACCCGGGGAGCCCCGGCCGTTCGAGACCTCCCGCGCACCGCGGGCCCTCGAGGGGCCGGGGCTCCGTCGTGTCCGGCGGCCTCCGGTCGCCGCGGCACCCGCACGTCGCGAGCGCTTCTGCCGGTCTCTGCGGGCCTGCGGTCAGGCACGGTCCGCCCGCAACGCGACGGGCCCGCCGGAACACGAGGTTCCGACGGGCCCGACCGCGTCGTGCGGACCGCGGGTCAGCGGGTGAGCGCCCGCGACAGCAGGTTTGCCTGCTCGGAGGCGTGCCGCTTGGCCGAGCCGGCCGCGGGGGAGGCCGCGGACGGCCGCGAGACCACGCGCATGGACCGGCCCAGCTTCGGAGCGACCTCGAGGGCCATGAACGGCCAGGCGCCCTGGTTCTCGGGCTCGTCCTGCACCCAGACGAGCTCCGCGTCCGGGTACCGCTCGGCGATGCCGCGCAGCTCCTCGATCGGCGCCGGGTAGTACTGCTCGACCCGCACCAGCGCGATGCCGTCGTCGGGCTTCTTCTCGAGCTCCGCCTTGAGGTCGTAGTGGACCTTGCCGGCGTGGAGCAGGACGCGCTTCACGGCGGAGGCGTCCTGGATCCGCGCGTCGTCGATCACCGGCTGGAAGCGGCCCGAGGTGAAGTCCTCGACCGGGCTCGAGGCTCCGCGCAGCCGCAGCATCGCCTTCGGGGTGAAGACGATCAGCGGTCGGCGGGGCCGGGAGTAGGCCTGGCGGCGCAGCAGGTGGAAGTAGGACGCCGGCGTCGACGGGCGCGCGACGGTCATGTTCCGCTCCGCGCACATCTGCAGGTAGCGCTCGATCCGGGCCGACGAGTGGTCGGGGCCCTGGCCCTCGTAGCCGTGCGGGAGCAGGAGCACGAGCGACGAGCGCTGGCCCCACTTCTGCTCGGCCGAGGAGATGAACTCGTCGATCACGATCTGGGCGCCGTTCGCGAAGTCGCCGAACTGCGCCTCCCACAGCACGAGCGAGTCGGGCCGCTCCACCGAGTAGCCGTACTCGAACGCCATCGCCGCGTACTCCGAGAGCAGCGAGTCGTAGATCCAGAGCCGGGCCTGCTGCTCGGACAGGTTCATCAGCGGCAGCCACTCCTGGCCGTTCTCGCGGTCGTGGAGGACAGCGTGGCGCTGGACGAAGGTCCCGCGGCGCGTGTCCTGGCCGACGAGGCGCACCGGGGTGTCCTCGAGCAGCAGCGAGCCGAGCGCGAGCAGCTCGCCGAAGGCCCAGTCGATGGAGCCGGAGCGGCTCATCTCCTGGCGCTTCGCCAGCAGCTGCTGGAGCTTGGGGTGCACGGTGAAGCCCTCGGGCGGCGTCGTGAACGCGTCGCCGATGCGGGTGACGACCTCGGTCTTCACGCCGGTCACCTCGGGCTCGCCCGGGTAGTCTTCGCCCTGCTGCGCGTCGGGCAGCTCGAGGTCGGCCACGGAGTCGCCGTCGGCGGTGATCACGGGGATCGCGCCGGTCTGCGCGGCGTGGGTCTCGGCGAACGCGCGCTCCAGGCGGTCCTGGAAGTCCTGGTGGGCGCGGTCGTACTCCTCCTCGGTGATGTCGCCGCGGCCGACGAGCGCCTCGGTGTACAGCTTGCGGACCGAGCGCTTGGCCTCGATCAGGCTGTACATCAGCGGCTGGGTCATCGAGGGGTCGTCGCCCTCGTTGTGCCCGCGCCGGCGATAGCAGATCAGGTCGATGACCACGTCGCGGTGGAATCGCTGGCGGTACTCGAACGCGAGCTGCCCGACATGGACGACCGCCTCGGGGTCGTCGCCGTTCACGTGGAAGATCGGCGCCTGGATCGTCTTCGCGCCGTCGGTCGAGTAGATCGAGGTGCGGGCCTCGTGAGGGGGAGTCGTGAACCCGACCTGGTTGTTGATGTTGATGTGGATCGTGCCGCCGGTGCGGTACGCGCGCAGCTGCGACATCTGCAGGGTCTCGACCACCACGCCCTGGCCCGCCATCGCGGCGTCGCCGTGCACGAGGATCGGCAGCGTGGTGAAGGTGCCGATGGGCTTGCGGTCCTGCTTGGCGCGGACGATGCCCTCGAGCACGCCGTTCACGGCCTCGAGGTGCGAGGGGTTCGCCGCCAGGTAGACCGGGATCTCCTCGCCCGCCGCGCCGCGGAAGGTGCCCTCGGTGCCGAGGTGGTACTTCACGTCTCCGGAGCCCTGGACCGTGCGCGGGTCCTGGGTGCCCTCGAACTCGCGGAAGATCTGGCCGTAGGTCTTCCCGGCGATGTTGGTCAGCACGTTCAGGCGGCCGCGGTGGGCCATGCCGATCGCGACCTCGTCGAGGTGCTCGTCGGCCGCGCCCTGCAGGACGGCGTCGAGCAGCGCGATGAGCGACTCCCCGCCCTCGAGCGAGAAGCGCTTCTGGCCCACGTACTTGGTCTGCAGGAAGGTCTCGAAGGCCTCGGCCTCGTTGAGCTTGCCCAGGATGCGCAGCTGCTCGTCGTGGCCCGGCTTCTCGTAGCCGCGCTCGAGCTTCTGCTGCATCCAGGCGCGCTGCTCCGGGTCCTGGATGTGCATGTACTCGACGCCGACGGTGCGGCAGTACGAGTCGCGGAGGATCCCGAGGATGTCGCGCAGCTTGAGCTGGCGCTTGCCGCCGAAGCCGTCCGTGACGAACTCGCGATCGAGGTCCCAGAAGGTGAGGCCGTGGCTCTCGATGGCGAGGTCGGGGTGCGAGCGCTGCACGTACTCCAGCGGGTCGACGTCGGCCATCAGATGCCCGCGGACGCGGAACGAGTTGATGAGCTCCTGCACGCGGGCGGTCTTGGAGACGCGCTCGGCGAGGTCGACGGCGATGTCCGTGGACCAGTGGATCGGGTCGTAGGGGATGCGCAGCGCGGCGAAGATGTCCTCGTAGAAGCCGCGGCCGCCGAGCAGGAGCTCGTGCACGATCTTGAGGAACTCGCCCGAGCCGGCGCCCTGGATGACGCGGTGGTCGTAAGTCGAGGTCAGGGTGATGGTCTTGCCGATGCCCAGCTCGACCAGCGTCTTCTCGGACGCGCCCTGGAACTCCGCCGGGTACTCGAGGGCGCCGGCTCCGATGATGCAGCCCTGGCCCTTCATCAGGCGGGGGACGGAGTGGACCGTGCCGATGCCGCCGGGGTTCGTCAGCGAGAGCGTGGTGCCCGCGAAGTCGCCGGCGACGAGCTTGTTGCCGCGCGCGCGCTTGACCAGGTCCTCGTAGGCCGAGAGGTAGGCCGTGAAGCTCAGCGTGTCGGCGCGCTTGATGCTCGGCACGAGCAGGGCGCGCGTGCCGTCGGGCTTGGGCATGTCGATCGCGATGCCGAGGTTGACGTGCGCCGGGGCGACGACCGCGGGCTTGCCGTCGACCTCGTCGTAGAACACGTTCTGGCTCGGGAAGTCCTTGAGCGCGCGGATGAGCGCCCAGCCGATCAGGTGCGTGAACGAGACCTTGCCGCCGCGGGTGCGGCGCAGGTGGTTGTTGATGACGATGCGGTTGTCGATCATCAGCTTCGCCGGGATCGTGCGGACGCTCGTCGCGGTGGGGATGCTGAGGCTGGCGTCCATGTTGGTCGCGAGGCTCTTCGCCATGCCGCGGAGCGGGGTGACGACGTCCTCGTCCGGCGTCGAGTCCTCGGCGGAGGGCTTGCTCACCGGAGCGTCGGCCGGGATCGGCTGCGCCTTCGGCTGCTTCGACGTGGTGCGGGAGGCGGGGGTCGACTCGGAGGAGGAGGCCGCGGCGGGATGGGTCACGGCGCCTCCGCCGCTCGACGAGACGCGCTCGGCGGCAGCGGCGGGCTTCGAGGCGGCGGGCGCGGGGGCCGCGGCGGGAGCCGGAGCCGGAGCGTCCTTGCCGGAGTTCGCGAGCTGGGCGCCGTAGCGCTCCAGGATGGGCCACCAGGACTCGTCCACCGAGGCGCGGTCGGCGCTGTACTGCTCGTACAGCTCCTCCACGAGCCACTCGTTGGCTCCGAAGTCCTCCGCGCCCTGCTCTGTTCCTGCTCCGGTCAACTGGCTCGACACAGCCGATCGCCCACTCTCTCCGTTGATTCGTCCTCGATCATCCGGACGGGCCCGTCGCATCCCTCGGCGCCTGCCACCGCGGCGGAGGAGGTCGTCCTCGCACCAGCGGGAACCGGTGCCGTCGCCTGGTCCCGTCCCGGTCGCCAAGCCTAGCCCCGTTCCCTGCACGGCCGACCCGGGGCCGCGCCGGAGTAGCGTTTCCCCCATGCGTTTCTCCGGCGGAACACCCTCAGGCGACCTCACCTACTCGGACGTCTTCCTCGTCCCCGGCCGCTCGTCGGTGACGAGCCGCCTCGACGTCTCGCTCGCCCCGGGCGACGGCACCGGGGCGACGATCCCCGTCGTCTCCTCCAACATGAACTCGGTCACCGGTCAGCGCCTCGCAGCGACGCTCGCGCGCCGGGGCGGGCTCGGCGTCCTCCCGCAGGACATGCCCCTGCAGGCGCTGGACGCCGCGATCCGCTGGGTGAAGCGCCAGCCGGTCGCCTTCTCCGGCGCCCTCACCGCCTCGCCGGCGACGACCGTGGAGGAGGCGCTGCGCATCCTGCCGGCCGTCGCCGGCCACGGCTTCGTGGTGCAGGAGGAGGGCGGCGCGATCCTCGGCTGCGTCCCGGCCGCGCGCCTGGCGACCGCGCTGCCGGACGCGCGCCTCGGCGACCTGGTGCACTCCGCCACCCCCTCGATCGACGCCGACGACGTGCCCACCGCGCGGGCCGCCTTCGACCTCATGGTGGCCGCCGACCTCGACTTCGCCCCGGTGCTGCACCACGGCGCCCTGGTCGGCACGCTGTCGCGCACCGGCGCCCTCCGCTCCACCGTCTACGACCCGGCGCTCGACGCGGACGGGCGTCTGCGCGTCGCGGCGGCGATCGGCATCAACGGCGACGTCGAGGCGAAGGCGCGCGCGCTCGTCTCCGCGGGCGTCGACGTCCTCGTCCTCGACACCGCGCACGGCCACCAGGAGGGGATGCTCCGGGCGCTCCGGACGGTCTCCGCGCTCGATCTCGGAGTGCCGATCGCGGCGGGCAACGTCGTCACGGCCGACGCGGTGCACGACCTCGTCGACGCGGGAGCGGACATCCTCAAGGTCGGCGTCGGCCCCGGCGCGATGTGCACCACCCGGATGATGACCGCGGTCGGCCGCCCGCAGTTCTCGGCCGTCCTCGAGACGGCCGAGCGCGCACACGAGCTGGGTGCTCACGTCTGGGCGGACGGCGGGGTGCGCTACCCGCGCGACGTCGCCCTCGCGCTGGCCGCGGGCGCCGCCTCCGTGATGATCGGCTCCTGGTTCGCCGGCACGATCGAGGCGCCGGGGGAGCTGCGCAGCGACGCGGCCGGCCGGGTCTACAAGGAGAGCTGGGGCATGGCCTCGGCCAAGGCGGTGCAGGAGCGCTTCGACCGCCTCGACGCCTACGAGCTCGCCCGCAAGCGCCTCTTCGCCGAGGGCATCTCCTCCTCCACCATCTACCTCGACCCGTTGCGGCCCTCGGTCGAGGACCTGCTCGACATGATCACCTCGGGGGTCCGCTCGTCCTTCACCTACGCCGGCGCCCGGAGCGTGGCCGACTTCCACGAGCGGGCGCACGTGGGCCTGCAGTCGGCCGCGGGCTACGAGGAGGGCAAGGCGCTGCCGGTCAGCTGGTGAGCGGGCGCCGCGTGCTAGAACCGAGCCCATGACCATCGTCGACAACGCCGTGTACGTCGACGGCCGCCGCATCCGGAACCCCGACTCGCTCGAGGACACCTTCGAGCTGATGCGCGACGAGCACGGCATGGCCTGGATCGGCCTCTACCGCCCGACGCGCGAGGAGGTCGAGGCGGTCGCCGAGGAGTTCGGGCTGCACCCGCTCGCCGTCGAGGACGCGCTCAGCGGGCACCAGCGGGCCAAGCTCGAGCGCTACGACGACGGGCTCTTCGTCGTGCTGCGGCCGGCGCGCTACGCGGACGCCGCCGAGACGGTCGTCTTCGGCGAGCTGCACGTCTTCGTCGGCCCCGACTTCGTGGTCACCATCCGGCACGCCGACTCCCCGGACCTCGCCCGCGTGCGCCGCCGCCTGGAGGAGGATCCGGCCCTCCTCGCCCGCGGGCCCGAAGCGGTGCTCTACGCGATCCTCGACCAGGTCGTCGACGAGTACGCGCCGGTGGTGTTCGGCGTCCAGGGCGACGTGGACGAGATCGAGGACCAGCTCTTCGGCGACGACTCGGACGACGGGCTCTCGGAGCGCATCTACCGGCTCTCGCGCGAGGTCATCCACTTCCAGCGCTCGGTGCAGCCGCTGACCGCCCTGCTGCACGAGCTGCTGCAGGAGTCGACGCCCGTGGAGGGGGAGCCCTCGCCCTCGCCGGAGCGGATCGAGCTGCGCCGGTCACTCCGCGACGTGCTCGACCACACCATCCGCGTGACGGAGGCGGTCGACTCCCTGCGCGCGATCCTCGACAAGGCGCTCACGGTGCACTCGACGCTCGTCTCGCGCCGGCAGACCGAGACCGGGCTCGCCCAGAACGACGTGGTCCGCAAGATCTCCTCGTGGGCGGCGATCCTCTTCGCCCCGACGCTCGTGGCCGGCATCTACGGGATGAACTTCGACGACATGCCGGAGCTGCACTGGCGGCTCGGCTACCCCTGGGCGCTGGGCCTGATGGTGCTGTTCGGCTTCGCGCTCTACGCGGTGTTCAAGCGGAAGAAGTGGCTCTGAGCCGCCGCGTCGGAGCACGCCCGGCGGCGCTCCGCGGCGGGTAGACTCGGCGCCACAATGGACGACCCTCCCTCTGCGCATCCGGCCTGTTCCGCTCACTGCCGTGCTCCTCGGACTCCCGCTCGACGCTCCGGTGCCGCCGCTCCGCCGGCCCGCACCATCCGGCCCTCCTCGCGCCTCCCTCTCGTGACCGGGGGCGACCACCGTGGGAACTGAGTGGCTCCTCCTCGGCGTCGGCCTGCTGCTGACCCTGGGCACCGGCGTCTTCGTCGCCAGCGAGTTCGCGCTGGTGAACCTCGACCGGGCCGACCTCGAGGCCCGTCGCGACCGCGGCGAGACGCGCCTGGGCATGACCATCGCGGCCCTGCGCGTCACCTCCACGCACCTCTCGAGCGCGCAGCTGGGCATCACCCTCACGACGCTGCTCACCGGCTACACGATGGAGCCCGCCCTCTCGACGCTGCTCCAGGAGCCGTTCAGCGGACTCGGCATCCCGGAGGAGGCGCTCGCGCCGGTCATGACGGTGGTCGCCATCGTCATCGCGACCCTGCTGTCGATGATCCTCGGCGAGCTGGTCCCCAAGAACTTCGCCCTCGCTCTGCCGCGGGCGACTGCGAAGCTCGTCGTGCCGCTGCAGACCGCGTTCACGACGGTGTTCCGCCCGGCCGTCGCCCTGCTGAACGGCAGCGCGAACGCCCTGCTGCGCCTGGTCGGCATCGAGCCGAAGGAGGAGCTCTCGGGCGCCCGCAGCGCCGAGGAGCTCTCGAGCCTCGTGCGCCACTCCGCCAGTGCCGGACTGCTCGAGGAGGACACGGCCGACCTGCTCGGGCGCACCCTCCGCTTCTCCGCCCTCACCGCGGGCGACGTGATGACGCCGCGCCTGCGCCTGTCGACGGTCGAGCGCGCGAGCACCGCGCAGGACGTGCTCGACCTCGCACGCACCACCGGGTTCTCGCGCTTCCCGATCACGGACGACGACATCGACGACATCGTCGGAGTCGTGCACGTCAAGCAGGCCGTCGCCGTGCCCCGCGGCAAGAGGTCCGACGTGCCGGTCACGGCGCTGCGCTCCGAGCCGCTCCGCGTCCCCGAGACCATGAAGCTCGACGTGCTGCTCACGGAGCTGCGCGGACGCGGCTTCCAGCTCGCGGTCGTCGTCGACGAGTACGGCGGGACGGCGGGCGTCGCCACGCTCGAGGACCTGGTCGAGGAGCTGGTCGGCGAGGTCGCCGACGAGCACGACCGCTCCCGGGCCGACGTGGTCAAGCTCCCCGGCTCCACCACCTTCCCCGGCATGCTCCGCCCCGACGAGGTCCTCGACCGCGCCGGCGTGCACATCCCCGAGGAGGGGCCCTACGAGACGGTCGCCGGATTCGTGATGAGCGAGCTCGGCCGCCTCCCCGCCGTCGGCGACCGGGTCGACGTCGAGGGCGGATCTCTGCGCGTCGAGCGCCTGGACGGCCGCCGCATCGACCGCCTCCGCTTCACGCCCGACCCCGACGCGGATCCCGACGGGATCCCCGACCCGCTCGCCGACGTCGCCCGCGGACACCGCGGACGGAAGGAGTCCGACGATGAGTGACTGGGCCGGAATCGCCTGGCTCGTGGTGCTCCTCGCCGCGAACGCCTTCTTCGTCGGAGCGGAGTTCGCGGTCATCTCCGCGCGCCGCTCCCAGATCGAGCCCCTCGCGGAGAGCGGACGCCGCAGCGCGATCACCGCGCTCGCCGCGATGGAGCACGCCACACTGATGCTCGCGACCACGCAGCTGGGCATCACCGTCTGCTCGCTGCTGATCCTCAACGTGAGCGAGCCGGCGATCCACCACCTGCTCGAGGTGCCGCTCCACGCCGTCGGCATCCCCGACGAGCTCTCCGGCACCGTCGCCTTCGTCATCACGCTGCTGATCGTGTCGTTCCTGCACGTGGTGCTCGGCGAGATGGTCCCCAAGAACATCTCGTTCTCGATGCCCGACCGCGCCGTGCTCCTCCTGGCGCCGCCGCTCGTCGCCATCGCCCGGGTCCTCCGCCCGATCATCGTCGCCCTCAACGCGGTCTCGAACGGAGTGCTCCGCCTCTTCAAGGTGGAGCCCAAGGACGAGGCGAACAGCACCTTCACGCTCGAGGAGGTGCAGACGATCGTCGACCAGTCCACCCGCGAGGGCACGCTCCGCGACTCGACCGGGACCCTCCTCGCCGCGTTCGAGTTCACCGAGAAGAAGGTCCACGACGTCGCCCTGCCCCTCGACGGGATCGTCAGCCTCCCCAGCGGAGCGACCCCCGCCGACGTCGAGCGCGCCGTCGCCAAGCACGGCTTCTCGCGATACGTGATCCTCGGCGAGGACGGCACCCCCGAGGGCTACATCCACCTCAAGGACGTCCTCGACCTCGACGGCGACACGGAGGGCGCCAAGTTCCGCCTCCCCGTCCCCGCCAAGCGCATCCGCCAGCTCGCCTCGATCTTCGAGGCCACCGACCTCGAGGACGCCCTCGCGATCATGCGGCGCACCGGCGCCCACCTCGCCCGGGCGTTCGACGAGCAGGGCCGCGCCACCGGAGTGCTGTTCCTCGAGGACATCATCGAGGAGCTCGTCGGCGAAGTCGACGACGCCACCCGCCGCTAGGCGCGGGCCGCGGAGGGGCCGTCTGCGGCGTTGTCGTCGGGCGCGATACCGCCGGTATCGCTTCCTCCTCCGCCTTGCATCCGACCCCTCCGCGGCCCGCGCCCGCGGGTGCTGGAGGGGGCGTTCGCGGCGTTGTCGTCGGGCGCGGTACCGCCGGTATCGCTTCCTCCTCCGCCTTGCATCCGGCCCCTCCGCGGCCCGCGCCCGCGGGTGCTGGAGGGGGCGTTCGCGGCGTTGTCGTCGGGCGCGGTACCGCCGGTACCGCTTCCTCCTCCGCCTTGCGACTGCCCCCTCCAGCACCCGCGCCCCTCTGGAGCAAGGGGAGAGGGGTGCGGCTGCGCCGGCACCAGTGCGCTGCGCCGGCACCAGTGCGGCAGCGGCGGCACCGGGCGGCTCCGTCGCAGGGCGACGTAGGGTGGCGGGATGGGTGAGCGGGTCGGGACGGCGGAGGCGGCGCGGAGCATCAGGGTGCCGCGGGAGGACGACGACAAGTACACGCGCGGGGTGCTGGGGATCGCGACCGGGTCGGAGCGGTACCCGGGAGCGGCGGTGCTCGGCGTCGAGGCGGCGGCGCGGACGGGAGTCGGCATGGTCCGCTACCTCGGACCGGAGCGGCCCGAGGGACTGGTGCTCGCCCGGCGGCCGGAGGTCGTGACCGCGGTGGGACGCGTGCAGGCCTGGCTCGTCGGCTCCGGCACCAGCGCCGAGGACCGCAGCGACGAGGAGCGGCGCACCCTGATCGAGCAGCTGCACTCGGGAGTCCCGGTGGTGCTCGACGCGGGCGCGCTCGACCTGATCGACGAGGCCGCAGGCCCGGTCGTCATCACGCCGCACTACCGCGAGCTCGCCGGAGTGCTCGGCCGAGCGGGTCTGGACGCGGACGCCGCGACGATCGCCGAGGCCCCGGGGGAGTGGGCGCGCCGGGCGGCGGACCGCCTCGGAGTCTGCGTGCTCCTCAAGGGCGGCACCACCCACGTCGTCGCGGGCGGCGTCGAGCTCGAGGTCTCCGGATCCACGCCCTGGCTGGCGACCGCGGGCAGCGGCGACGTCCTCGGCGGCGTGCTCGGCGCACTCCTCGCCGGTCGGGCCGCGGACGCCGAGGCGGCCGGGGCGACTCTGACCGCGGAGGACCTCGCCCCCGTGGCCGCCGCGGCCGCCGTCCTGCACGCGGAGGCCGGACGGAGCGCCTCCGCCGGCGGCCCGATCGCCGCGCTCGACATCGCGGAGCACCTGCCCGGAGTGGTCGCCGCACTCCTGCGCTGACACGCCCGTCGGACGAGCGCTGAACCGAACCGGGACCGCCGCCGTTGTCCTGGAGGAAGCGACGCCCGCGGCCCGGCTCACCGGCTCCGCACCGCCGCCTCATCGGGTGCTCGAAGCGAGCACCTCTACCGTCGGATCCGCCGCGTCCGCCTTGACCAGGAGAACAGACATGACCGCGAAGACCACGACTCCCGCCCGCTACGCCCTGACCCTCCTCGCCGGCGCCGGCACCCTCGCCGCGCTCGCCGCCTGCTCCAGCACCACCACGACCGGGAGCGACGCCGCCGACGCGGCGACCACCACCGCTCCGAGCACCGCCACCAGCTCCGCCCCCGAGGCCACCGGCGCCGCGTCCTCCGCCGCGAGCGGCAGCAGCTACGCCGACGGCACCTACGAGGCCGAGGGCGCCTACACCTCGCCCGGAGGGAACGAGAAGGTGGGCGTCTCGCTGACCCTCGCCGACGGCGTCGTCACCGACGTGACCGTGACCCCGGAGTCGGAGAACCCCACCGGCCAGCAGTACCAGTCGCGCTTCGCGGGCGGCATCGCGGGCGAGGTCGTCGGCAAGCAGCTCGACGAGCTGAAGGTCTCCAAGGTGTCGGGGTCCTCCCTCACCTCCGGCGGCTTCAACGACGCCGTCGAGACCATCAAGGCCGATGCCACGGCCTGACGCCCCGACGGTCCTCGGCCACGCGTGGCGGTTCGACGCGATCGGCACCGGCTGGCAGATCGACACCGCCGAGCCGCTCGAGCCCTCCCACCGCTCGCGGGTCGAGGCGCGCATCGCGGAGTACGACCGCACCTGGTCGCGGTTCCGTGACGACTCCGCCGTCTCGCAGCTGCGGGTCGGAGGCGAGCACGTCTTTCCCGACGAGGCGGCCGACCTCTTCGCACTGTACGACGTGCTCGACGAGCTGACCGGCGGGGCGGTCACCCCCTTCGTCGGCGGCTCTCTCGAGCAGCTCGGCTACGACTCCGCGTACACCCTCGTCCCGCGCGGACCCGCCGTCCCCGCTCCCTCCTGGGCCGCCGCCCGACGCGGGGCGGCGGGACTGCGGGTCGAGCCCGGGACCGTCGTCGACGTCGGCGCCGCGGGCAAGGGCCAGCTCGTCGACCTCGTCCTCGAGGAGCTCGACAGCGCCGGGCCCGCCGTCGTCGACGCGAGCGGCGACCTCCGGGGCGTCGGCGCCGGACCCGTCCGGGTCGGCCTCGAGCACCCGTGGGACCCGAGCAGCGCACTGGGAGTGGCGGTGCCCGGCGACCGCGCGCTCTGCGGCTCGGCGAGCAACCGCCGCGCCTGGGGCAGCGGCCTCCACCACGTCCTCGACGGGCGGACCGGAGCTCCGGTCGAGAGCATCGTCGCCACCTGGGCGGTGGCCGACACGGCCCTCGTCGCCGACGGGCTCGCGACCGCGCTGTTCGTCTGCCCGCCCGAGGCCCTCGCCGAGCGCTTCGACTTCGAGTTCGTCCGCGTCCGCAGCGACGGCACCCTCCACTACTCGCCTTCCTTCCCCGGAGAGGTCTTCCGATGATCGGCACCTTCGACCGCGCCCTCGGCCGCGTCACCACCTACCGGCTGGTCTGGATGACGCTCGCCGCGCTCCTGCTCGTCGCCGTCGGCTACGCCGCAGCCGGCCTGATCTTCTCGACGCCGCTCGAGATCCTCGGCACGACGCTTGTCGCCGTCGCCTCGACGGCCCTGGTCAGCGCGGTCCTCGCGCGGCTGTTCCGCAGCCGCGCGCACCTGGAGTCCTCGCTCGTCACCGGTCTGCTGATCGCCTGCCTGCTCTTCCCGACGGCCGATCCTCGCGGGCTCGCCGTGATCGCGCTCGTCGGCGCGATCGCCGCCGCGTCCAAGTACGTCCTGGCCTGGCGGGGCCGCCACCTCTTCAACCCGGCCGCGGTCGCCGTGCTGATCATCGGCTTCACCGGGCTCAACGCCGGAGCCTGGTGGATCGCCAGTGGCGCGATCTGGCCGTTCGTCGTCGTGGGTTCCCTCCTGATCGTCGCGCGGGTCCGCCGCTGGGCCGTCTTCGCCGTCTTCGTCGTCGTCGCCGGCGGGGTGTCCGTGCAGCAGGCGGTGCAGAACGGCCAGGACCTCGGCGCCGCGGCGGCACTGGTCCTCACGGCCTACCCCTTCGTCTTCGCCGGCGCCTTCATGCTGACGGAGCCGCTCACGCTCGCGCCGCGCCGCTCGCAGCAGCTGATCATCGCGGTCGTCGCAGCGCTCGTGGCGAGCGTTCCCTTCCACATCGGCGTCGTCTCCGCCACTCCGGAGCTGGGCCTCGTGGTCGGCAACGCCCTCGCGTTCGCCTTCGCGTTCCGCCAGCGTCGGCGGCACACGCTCGAGCTCGCCTCGACCCGCGTGCTGGCGCCGGGCATCGCGGAGTACCGCTTCCGCTCCCGCTCGCCGCTGACCTTCGAGCCGGGCCAGTGGCTCGAGCTCGACCTGCCGCACCGCGCCGACAGCCGGGGCAGCCGGCGCACCTTCTCGGTCTCCTCCGCTCCGTCCGACGGCGAGATCGCGATCGCCCTGCGGATGCCGGAGAAGGCGAGCAGCTTCAAGCGCGCCCTCGCCGCTCTGGAGCCCGGCGACTCGCTCCGGGCGACGAGCGTCGGCGGTGACTTCGTCCTGCCTGCCGATCCCGCCGTGCCACTGCTGCTGGTGGCGGGCGGCATCGGGATCACCCCGTTCGCCAGTCAGCTCCGCTCGCTCGCGGACGGTCCGCGGCGCGACGTCGTCGTCGTGGTCGCCGCGCCGAGCCTCGCCGAGGTCGCGTACCGCGACCTGCTGCAGGAGTCGGGGGCCCGGGTCGTGCTCTGCTCGAAGGAGGCGCCGACCGACCTGCCCGCACGGTGGTCGCACGTCACAGGCCGACTGACCGCCGAGCTGCTCGCGGACGCGGTGCCGGACGCCGGCCGCCGCGTGGGCTACGTCTCCGGGTCGCCGTCGTTCGTCGACTCGGTCCGCGGCGCCCTGCGCGGTGCCGGGGCGAAGCGGATCCGCACCGACGCGTTCGCCGGCTACTGAGTTCGTCGGGTCGCGACGCCGTCTGCTGACGCCCGGCGGCGACCGACGCCGCCGGGCAACCGATGCCCGGCGGGAGCGGCGCTCCCAGGCGGGCTCAGGTGCTGCCAGGGTCCCGTTCAGCGGCCCCTCTACAATGACGCGGTGCCGTCCTCCCCTCCTCGAGCGTCCTCCCGCCCCCTCGCCCGGCTGCGCGAGAACCGCGACTCCGTCGCCGTGCTCTGGGGCGCCTTCGCGCTGGTGCACGTGGTGCTCTCCCTCCTGGCGCTGTTCGCTCCGGGTCTGCCGATGGGCGACGTCAGCATCGTCTACAAGGAGTGGATGAGGACCGCCGTCGAGGGCGGCGGCATCGCCGGGATCGACACGGGCTGGGTCTACCCGATCCTCGCCTGGGGCCCGATCGCCGCCTCCTGGCTCTTCGGCTCGGCGGGCTACGACCTGATGTGGCTCGTCCTCGTCGCGCTCGCCGACGCCGCCGCCTTCGCCCTGCTGCTGCGCGGCCGGTCGGCACCGCGCCTCGCCGCGGCGCGCTGGTGGCTGCTGTTCCTCGTCCTCCTCGGGCCGATCGCGATCGGCCGCATCGACGCCTTCACTGCGCCGCCGGCCATCGCCGGGATGCTCTGGGCGGCGACCCGTCCGGGCGTCGCGGCGCTGCTGCTGACCGTGGCCACCTGGATCAAGGTGTGGCCGGCCGCGATCCTCGCCGCTGCCGTCCTGGTCCTGCGCGGACGGCTGCGGATGGTCCTCGTCCCCGCGGTCGCCTCCGTGATCATCGTGCTCGCGGTCGTCCTCGTCGGCGGCGGGGACCAGGTCTTCAGCTTCGTCACCGATCAGACCGATCGGGGCCTCCAGATCGAGGCCGTCGTGAGCACTCCCTGGATGTGGCTGTCGGTCCTCCCGGGATCGGGGAGCTACGTCTACTACGCCGCCGACATCAACACCTTCGAGATGCACGGGCCCGGCACCGAGTTCGCGGCGAGCCTGATGACCCCGCTGCTCGCTCTGGCCATGCTCGGCGTGGCCCTGCTGGGTGCCCGTGCTCTCGCCCGCAGGGCGGACCCCGCGAGGCTGTTCCCGCTGCTCGCGCTGACCTTCGTGGTCGTGTTCATCGACACCAACAAGGTGCTCTCGCCGCAGTACATCGTCTGGCTCGCGCCGCCGGTGATCGCCGGGCTGATCGCGTGCCGCGACGGCGCGTTCGACCGGCCCGCGAAGCTGACCCTCGTCACTGCGGCTCTGACCCAGGTGGTCTACCCGTACCTCTACCTCTTCCTCCTCTGGTCGCACTGGTGGATGGTGCTCGTGCTGACCGTGCGGAACATCCTCCTCGTGGTGCTGCTCGGCTGGCTGCTGCGCGAGCTGTGGAGGATGGGGACGGCGCGGGTCGTCGCACCCGGCGCCACGACTTCCGCGTCGTCGCTGACCGGCGAGACCCGCCTGGCGCCCCAGGGCTCGTAGGCTCGGAGGGCGCGGGGCCGGCACGCGGTGCGCGCAGTCAAGGAGGCTCCCATGCTCGTCGCATTCTCGGTCGCACCGTCCGGGGGCGAGGCGCCCGACGCGTCCGTCCACGACGCCGTCGCCGCCGCCGTCCGCATCGTCCGCGAGAGCGGCCTGCCGTCGCGGACGACCTCGATGTTCACCGAGATCGAGGGGGAGTGGGACGAGGTCTTCGACGTCGTCAAGCGCGCGACGGAGGCCGTCGGAGCGTTCGGGACGCGCGTGTCGCTCGTCCTGAAGGCGGACATCCGCCCCGGCTACTCGGGCGAGATCGACGGCAAGATCGCCCGGCTGAACGACGCGCTGGGGGAGTAGCGGGTCCGCGCCGAGACCTCTCGTGTCCGGGCTTTCTCGAATCGATTCGACATCCGCCCGATCCTGAGTAGCCTTGACCGGTGACGCTCTCGCCCGCTCGGACCCGCCTCGCCCTGCTCGCCCTCGCGATGGGGGGCTTCGGCATCGGCTCGACCGAGTTCGTCGCGATGGGGCTCCTCCCGCAGCTCGCCGCCGACCTCCTCCCCGGGGTCTGGGCCGCGAGCCAGGAGCAGGCCGTCTCGCAGGCGGGGATGCTGATCTCGGCCTACGCGCTCGGTGTCGTGGTCGGCGCCCCCACCATCGCCGCCGCAGCGGCGCGCTGGCCGCGCAAGAGGCTCCTCCTGACCCTCCTCGTCGCCTTCACCGTCGGGACGATCGGCTCGGCGCTGCTCCCGAGCTTCCCGCTCGTCCTCGCCGCGCGCTTCGTCGCCGCGCTCCCGCACGGCGCCTACTTCGGCATCGCCTCCCTGGTCGCCGCCGACCTGATGGGTCCCGGCAAGCGCGGCAAGGGAGTCGCGTTCGTCCTCTCCGGGCTCACGATCGCGAACGTCGTCGGCGTGCCCGCGATCACCTGGGTCGGGCAGGTGGCCGGCTGGCGCAGCGCCTACCTCGTGGTCGCGGTGCTCTTCGCGCTGACCGTCGTGGCCGTCCAGCTGCTGGTGCCCGCGCAGCCCGGGAATCCGGCGGCGACCGTCCGCAACGAGCTGCGGGCGTTCGGGCGCCTGCAGGTCTGGATGACCCTCCTCGTCGGCGCCATCGGCTTCGGCGGACTCTTCGCGATGTACAGCTACATCTCGCCGCTCGCGACCGAGGTGACGGGCCTGCCGCTCGGCGCGGTCCCGTGGATCCTGGTCGTCATCGGCCTCGGGATGACCGTCGGCAACCTCGTCGGCGGGTGGGCCGCCGACCGCGACGTGCGGCGGGCGCTGGTGGTGTTCTTCGCCGGCGTCGGCGTCTCGCTGATCGGACTCGCGCTGTCGGCCTCGTCGGTCGTCGGGCTGGTGGTGTTCGCGTTCCTCTCGGCGGGCTTCTCGGCGGCCGCGTCGCCCGCGATCCAGACCCGGCTGATGGACGTGGCGCGCGACAGCCAGACGATCGCGGCCGCGCTCAACCACTCCGCCCTCAACATCGGCAACTCGGTGGGTGCCGCGCTCGGCGGCCTGACGATCGCCGCCGGACTGGGCTACCTGTCGCCCATCTGGGTCGGCGTGGGCCTGACCGCGGCCGGAATCGTGCTCGCCTTCGGCAGTATCGCGATCGACCGCGCCCGAGGCACGGTCTACCCGGTCCACCGCGAGCCCGCCCAGCCGGGCACCGGCGGCATCCCGGTCGACGCACTGTAAGCAGAGCGCCGCCCGGGCCTCTGGAAGACTCTCGGCATGCGCGCCGTGAGCTACTCGTCCTTCTCCGCCCTCCCCGCGATCGTCGAGGTCCCGGAGCCCGTCTGCCCCGTCGACGGCGTCGTCGTCCGCGTCGCGGCGACCGGGGTGTGCCGGAGCGACTGGCACGCGTGGAAGGGGCACGACGACTCGGTCGTCCTGCCGCAGATCCCCGGGCACGAGTTCGCCGGGACGGTGATCGCGACGGGAGCCCAGGTGTCGCTCTTCGCGGTCGGTGACCGGGTCACAGCGCCGTTCGTGTTCGCCTGCGGCGACTGCGAGCAGTGCCGGGAGGGGGCGACGCAGGTGTGCCTCCGGCAGCAGCAGCCGGGATTCACCCTCGACGGGTCGTTCGCCGAGGCGGTGGCCGTGCCGGGTGCGGACCTGAACCTGGTGCGCCTGCCCGACTCCGTCGGCTTCGTCGAGGCGGCCGGTCTCGGCTGCCGCTTCGGGACCGCGTACCACGCCCTGCACGAGCGCGGCCGGGTCGCCCCGGGGGAGTGGGTCGCGGTGCTGGGCTGCGGCGGAGTCGGCCTCTCCGCGGTGATCGTCGCGCTCGCGGCCGGGGGCCGTGTGGTGGCGTCGGACGTCTCCGCCCCGGCGAGGGAGGCGGCAGCCGCGCTCGGGGCGGTGACCGTCCCCGGAAGCGAGGGTGCCGCCGAGGCGATCCGGGCGGCGACCGGAGGAGGTGCGCATCTGGCGATCGACGCCGTCGGAAGCAGCGTCACGGCGGAGGCGTCGATCGCCGCCCTGCGTCCGCGCGGCCGGCACGTGCAGGTGGGTCTGCTCCTCGGGCCCGACGCCGCACCGGCGATCCCGCTCGGCCGGGTCATCGCCCAGGAGCTGGAGCTGCTGGGCAGCCACGGCATCGCCCGGAGCGGCTACACGGCCCTCCTCGACGACGTCGTCGCCGGCCGTCTGCGCCCCGCCGACTCCGTCGGCCGCACCATCGCCTTCGAGGACCTGCCCGCCGCTCTCGCCGCGATGGACGCGCCCGCCGCGACGCCCGGCATGACGGTCGCCGTCCTGGCCCCCTGACGCGGGCCCGCAGGAGCACTCGTAGTCCCGGTCCGGTGGGTCTCGATGCCCAGCGTCCCGCGGCATCTCGACCAGCATCGACCCGTTGTCCGTGCCTGGCGGGTCTCGATACGCCGCGTCCCGCGGCGACTCGACCGGCACGACTCGGGCACGCCCGCCCGGCTCGACTGCAGGAGCAGGTGGCCGCCGCTCGACGAGGTGGAGCCCGCCGACAGCGATCCGCGTGTCAGCGGATCGATGCCGGGCGACGCACCCCGCTCTGCGGAACGCACCACGTCGTGAAGCCGACCGCGCCGCGGCGGGCGGGGACCGCCGCGCCTTCGTGGAGCCCGCCGACAGCGATCCGCGTGCCAGCGGATCGCTGCCTGGCGACGCACCTCGCTCCGCGGAACGCACCACGTCGTGAAGCCGACCGCGCCGCGGCGGGCGGGGACCGCCGCGCCCTCGTGGAGCCCGCCGACAGCGATCCGCGTGTCAGCGGATCGATGCCGGGCGACGCACCCCGCTCCGCGGAACGCACCCCGTCGTGAAGCCGACCGCGCCGCGGCGGGCGGGGACCGCCGCCCCCTCGTGGAGCCCGCCGACAGCGATCCGCGTGCCAGCGGATCGATGCCGGGCGACGCACCACGCTCCGCGGAACGCACCACGTCGTGAAGCCGACCGCGCCGTGGCGGGCAGGGACCGCCACGGAAGAGGACTCAGTCCGTCTCGATGAGGATCCCGTCGTGGATGGCGCGCTTGCGGAGCGCCACCTTCGTGCCGACGTCGATGCCGACGACGCGGTACTTCTCGCGGATCCGCTTGAGGTACGACTTCGCCGTCTCCTCCGAGATGCCCAGCTCGAACGCGACCGACTTCACCGGCTCGCCGCCGCCGTAGAGGGCCATCACGCGGCGCTCCTGCGCGCTGAGCTTCGGCGCTCCGTCGGAGTCGCCGGTGGAGAGCGCCATGTCGAGCTCGTGCGAGATGTAGGAGTGGCCGTCCTTGGCCGCGCGGATCGCCTCGACGATCATGTCCGCGTCCTCGGTCTTCACCAGGTAGCCGAGGGCTCCGGAGGCGAGCGCCTCGCGGACCACGGCGGGCTCGGAGTAGGTGCTCATCAGCACGGTCTTCACCCCGGTGGTCTTGAGGGTCGAGAGCTTCACCGAGATCGGGATGTTGTCCTTGAGGTCGAGGTCGAGGAGGACGACGTCAACGGGGAACTCGGGGTGCGTGAGCAGCTCGGGCCAGGAGGCGACCGCGGCCACCAGCTGGATGTCGGAGGCGGCTCCGCGGATCCACTCCGTGAGCGCCCCGAGGAGCATCTTGTGGTCGTCCACGACCGCGAGAGTGATCTTCGCGTCAGCGGTGGGTGTCATCGGTGTCCTTCGGTCGGCGGTCTCTCGGCGGCTGCTCACCGGTCGGCGGGATTCTCGACCAGGCAGTCGATCTCGATCCGGAGCTCCCCGTCGCGCGAGGTGTCGCGGAAGACGCCGACCTGAGCGATAGCCTCCCACGTCGCAGGATCGACGCCGCGCAAGGGCGCGCCTGAGGAGCGGAGCGTGATCGGCACGAGCAGTCCTCGGGCGGCCGTCCCGGCTCCGGGATCGCGGGGGCTGCCCGACTCGACGTGGAGGACCACGGCGAGCCCGGTCGCGCTGTCGGCCATCAGCCAGATCGCCGAGAGGAGCCCGTCGCGCTGCTGGTGCCCGAGGAGTCCGGCGGTGCCGTCCGGGTCGTCGAGCTCGACGAGCGGCGCGAGCAGCTCGGACTCGAGCACGGCATGGTGCAGCCAGGTCTCGCGCCGCCCCTCGATGAGGTGGAGGCGGAGCTGGGTGGCGAGCGAGGTCGCGTGGGCGGCGCGCTGGGCGTCGAGGGGCAGGCGGACCGAGCCGTCGCCCACCTCGGCGAGGAGGCGCTCGGCGGCGAGGTCGAGCCGTGCGAGCTCTTCCGAGGCGAGCATCCCGACCGCGTAGCGCGGGCCGAGCGTGGTGCTCTGCACGAGGGCGCGGTCGATCTCGAGCTGGACCATCCGGCGGAATCCGCGCATCATCACGACCACGACGACGGCCGGCGCGATCGTCACCACGAGGGCGCTGATGCGCACCGAGAGCGCGCCCGCGCCGCCCGACTCCATCGAGAGGAACGCGATCACCTCGGCGATCGCGACGAGGGCGCTCACCGCGAGGATCTCGATCCCGCGCCGGTGGACGATCAGCGCGGCGTGCGCGACGGCGCCCGCGACCGCGGCGGTGGGGACGGTGCGGGCCGCGCCGGAGTCGGTCACGGCCACCAGGTCGAGCACGACGGCGGCTCCGAGGGCGACGAGGAAGCAGAGGTAGACCGGGAGCGGCAGGCGGCGTCCGCCGAGGTGGATCGCGAGGACGGTGGATCCGAAGGCCAGGACGACGAGGACCCAGGCGATCGCCGCGGGTGCGAGGTCGCTGTAGCGGGCGGAGGTCGAGAGGAAGATCAGCAGCTCGTAGGCGAGGATCGCGGCGGCGATGCCGTTGAGGCCGCTGCCGAGGTAGTTGGTGCCGAGCCCCTCCTGCTGGCGGCGGACCGAGCGGGCGGACCGGGAGGAGCGGCCGTGCGTCGCGGGCACGCGTCCCAGCAGCGGGGCCCGCGACTCCGGCGCGGGGCTCACTTGGGGACCTCCAGCACCACGGTCGTCCCCGATCCGGGGGCGCTGAACAGTCTGGTGCGGCCGCCGACGTCGCCGAGCCGGGCGATCACCGACTCCTTGAAGCCGAGCTTCGTGTCGGGGACGGTCGCGATGTCGAAGCCCGCGCCCGCGTCCGTGACCATCGCGCGGACGGTCGTCTCGTCCTCGGTGATCGTCACGTCGGCCGAGGCGACGCCGGAGTGGCGGCGCACGTTCTCGAGGCACTCCGCCAGGGCGAGCACGAAGGAGTCGAGGGCCGCGCCGGTGAGCGCCACCTGGCCGGAGCCGTGCCAGATCACGTCGAGCCCCATCCGGCCGAAGCGGTTGCGGACGGTCTCGAGGGTGTTGGCCGCGGGGGCGGAGGTGACGCTGGTCAGCTGGTAGGAGCCGGACGCGCTCGGGGTGGGGGTCCCGCCGAGCCGGAGCTGGCGCAGGAGCTGCGCGTCTTGCGCCGCCTGTTGCCGGAGCGCGTCGACCGACACTCCGCGTCCCGAGTGCGCGAGGAGCGTGAGGGTGGCCAGCACCGTGTCGTGCAAGAGCCGCGCACCCTGCCGGCGCCGCGCCTCCGTCTCGCTGGCCAGGCGCTCCACGCGGTGGGCGTTGCCGATGCTGTCGATCCGCCGCACCACCCGCGGGACCGCTGTGCCGATCCAGAGGGCGAAGCCGCAGAGCGTGCCCCAGGGCAGCAGGCTCTGGACGACCACGGTGGGGATCATGGTGCCGCTCGAGACGAGCACCGACGGGATCAGGCTCGGGAGGAGCACCGGCAGCAGCAGGAGCAGGCGGCGCGCGGACGTCGTCACGACCACGGCGATGCTCGCGGTCACGGCGTTCGCGGTGTTGACCAGGACGAACCCGGCGAAGTCGGCACCCGGAGCGAGCCCCAGGGCGAGGCCCCAGCCCAGCAGCAGGCCGCCGACGGCGACCGCGATCACGCGGCTGCGGCGCCCCGTCCGGGCGAGCTCGACGTGGGCGGCCATCATGCCCAGGAGCAGCGCGACGGCGAACGGCACGGCGGCGGGCTGGAGCGTTCCGGGGATGAGGGCCATGCCGAGCGCCCCCGCCTCCGTGAGCAGGCCGATCCCGCAGGCGGAGTGGCGCAGCAGCCGGTCGCGCTCGCGGGCGCTGCGGATCATCGGCACGCTCTGGCCCCCTCCGGTCGTGGCGCGGGGCTGGCCCCCGTCTCACGATAGCCACTGCCCGGGCCGGTCGGAGTGGTTCGGGGCGTCGAACCGCGCCGGGGTCGGGCGGGTCAGGCCGTCGCGGGATGCGCCAGCAGCCGGGCGAGGTGCGCGCCGACCGCGTCGTCCTCGATGAGGAACCCGTCGTGGCCGAACGTCGAGGTGATCACCGCGACCTCTCCGCCGTCGAGAGCGCCGGGAGCGTGCGCCGCGATGATCCGCTGGCCCTCGACCGGGAAGAGCCGGTCGCTGTCGATGCCGAGGACGAGGGTCGGGCTGGTGATCCGGGAGAGGGCGGCCGCCTCGCCGCCCCGGCCGCGGCCGACGTCGTGCGAGTTCATCGCCTCGACGAGCGTGATGTAGCTGTTCGCGTCGAAGCGGCGCGTGAACTTGTTGCCGTGGAAGTCGAGGTACGACTCCACGGCGAAGCGGCCGCCGCCGCCGAGCGGGCTGAGCCCCGACTGCCAGCTGCGCTCGAAGCGGTCGTTGAGCTCGGAGGGGCTGCGGTAGTTGAGCAGTGCCATCCGGCGGGCGAGCGCGAGGCCGTGGTACGGGCCCTGGCCGTCGCCCGCGTCGTAGTAGGAGCCGCCCGCGAAGGCCGCGTCGTTGCGGATCGCCTCGAGCTGCACGAAGTTGAGGGCGATCTGGTCGGCCGTGGCCCGCGGGGGAGCTGCGAGGACCGCGAGGCGCGCGACCCGCTCCGCGTGGTCGATCCCCCACTCCAGCGCCTGCATCCCGCCCATCGAGCCGCCGATGACGGTGTGCCAGCGCTCGACGCCGAGCAGGTCGCTGAACTGCACCTGCGCCCGCACCTGGTCGCGGATGCTCGTGTACGGGAACCGTGCGCCCCACTCGTGGCCGTCCGGGGCGAGGGACGCGGGCCCGGTGGAGCCCTGGCAGCCGCCGAGCATGTTCGGGGCGACCACGAAGAAGCGGTCGGTGTCGATCACGAGGCCGGGGCCGACGAGTCCCGACCACCAGCCGTCCGTCGCGTGGCCGGGATCGCCGCGGCCGAGCAGGTGGGAGTCGCCGGTCAGCGCGTGCAGGACGAGGACGGCGTTGTCGCGGCGCTCGTTCAGAGCGCCCCAGCTCTCGTAGGCGATGCGGGCGTGGGGGAGGCGGCCGCCCGCCTCGAAGTCGAACGGGCCGAGGTCGACGAAGCGGCGTCCGCCAGGGTGGTCGCCGTCGCGCCAGGCTCCGGTGGCGGGCGGCTTGCCGATGACCGAGAGGAGCTGGCGCTCGGTGACGAACGCCGACGGGACCGTGTCCTCGAGTGTCTGCTGCCAGTCCATAGCGCTGTCCATCGTGTCAGAGCGCCGCGGGGCGGAGCCGTTTGTTACGCCCTGCTCCCGCGCTCCTCCGCCCGCGCGCGGAGCGCCCCGACGCGATCCCCGCGGACGGGGACCCCGTCAGGGCGCCGAGGGGCCTCAGGCGTTCGCGCGGGAGGCCTCGACGACGGCGCGCGCGGCGCGGAGGGCCTGGTCGAGGTCGGCGCGGAGGTCGTCGACGTTCTCGAGTCCCACCGACAGGCGCACCAGGCCCGGAGTGACGCCGGCGGTCAGCTGCTGCTCGGGCGAGAGCTGCGAGTGCGTGGTCGACGCGGGGTGGATGACGAGCGAGCGGACGTCGCCGATGTTGGCCAGGTGCGAGAACAGCTCCAGCGAGTCGACGAAGGCCCGGCCGGCGTCCACTCCGCCCTTGAGCTCGAACGAGAGCACCGCGCCCACGCCCTTCGGCGCGTAGCGGTTGGCCGCGGCGTACCAGGGCGAGGTGGGCAGGCCCGAGTAGTTCACCGAGGCGATGTCGGAGTGGTTCTCGAGGTACTCCGCGATCTCCTGCGCGTTCTGCACGTGGCGCTCGATCCGGAGCGAGAGGGTCTCGATGCCCTGGATGAGCTGCCAGGCGCTCGCCGGGGCGATCGAGGCGCCGAGGTCGCGCAGCAGCTGCACGCGGGCCTTGATGATGTAGGCGAGGGAGTCGCCGACCGCGGCTGTGTAGACGGCGCCGTGGTACGACTCGTCCGGCGTGGTGAGGCCGGGGAAGCGCTCGGCGTTCGCGGTCCACGAGAAGCGGCCGCCGTCGACGATCGCTCCGCCGATGACCGTGCCGTGGCCGCCGAGGAACTTCGTCGCCGAGTGCACGATGATGTCCGCGCCGTGCTCGAAGGGGCGGATCAGGTAGGGCGTCGCGATGGTGTTGTCGACGATCAGGGGCACGCCGGCGTCGTGCGCGACATCGGCCACGGTGCGGATGTCGAGGATGTTGATCTTGGGGTTGCCGACGGTCTCGGCGAAGAACAGCTTCGTGTTCGGACGGACGGCGCGGCGCCACTCCTCGCGGTCGTCCTGGTTCTCGACGAAGGTCGTCTCGATGCCGAGCTTGGCGAGGGTGTACTTGAAGAGGTTGTAGGTGCCGCCGTAGATCGAGGACGACGAGACGATGTGGTCGCCGGCCTGGGCGATGTTCAGCACGGCCGCGGTCTCGGCGGCCTGGCCCGAGGCGAGCAGCAGGGCGCCGGAGCCGCCCTCGAGGGCGGTGAGCCGCTCCTCCACGACCGCCTGGGTCGGGTTCTGGATGCGGGTGTAGATGTTCCCGAACTCGGCCAGCGCGAACAGGTTCTGGGCGTGCTCCGCGTTGTCGAAGACGTAGGAGGTGGTCTGGTAGATCGGCGTCGCGCGGGCCTTGGTCACCGGGTCCGGCGCGGCGCCCGAGTGGATCTGCTTGGTCTCGAACTGCCACTTCTCGGAGTCGGTCATGGTGCTTCCCATCGGATCGTCGGGGTCGGGGACGGGGCCGTTCTCCGTCGCGACGAGCGTACGCGGGGGCCCGCCGGGCGGCCAGGACCGCCGACACACGGGGTAACGGCCGTCAGCGCCGCTCGGGCTGCCGGTCGCGCTTGGCGCCCGTGGGGTCGGCGCGGTCCGGGCGCCGGGGCCTCTCGTCGGCCGCCGGGGCGAAGAGCCAGGCCGCGCGGGGCTCGACCAGCCGGTGGAAGACGGTGCGGGTCCAGCCCAGTGAGAGCGCGACCGAGACCGCGATGCAGAACACGATCATCAGCACGAGGGCGAGCGTGCTCTCCGTCCGCGAGAGGATCCCGGACTCCCGCAGCGGATAGAGGACGAAGCTGTGGAGGAGGTAGACGTACATCGTCGACTGCCCCCAGGCGGTGAGCGGGGTGCGGCGGCGGGGCACCAGCGCGAAGAGCGCGAGCGAGAGCACGACCGCTCCGGCCATCAGGGCCAGCCGAACCAGCCCGGCCCACCACTGGGTCTCGCCGAGGGCGTCGTAGGGACGGTCGTAGAAGAACCAGTAGCGCAGGTCCGCTGCGCGGAACGCCTCGATGTTGACGGTCATGACGACCGCCGTGACCGCGAAGAGGACGACGGCGAGGATCCGGGCGAGGAGCACCCGCGACGGCGGCTGGTCGAGCCAGCGCTCGACGGCGGAGCGGCCGCCGGGGGAGAAGCCGCGCAGCCGCCAGCCGAACACGAAGAACGGCAGGATCCCGATCGCGCGCGCGAGCGAGAAGGTCGAGTCGATGTTGTCGTAGTAGCTGACCCCGACCGCGAGCACCACGCTGATCAGGAGCGGCCAGCGCAGCAGCGCCAGGTAGGGGAGGACGAGGCGGAAGATGCCCAGCGCGAGCAGGAACCACAGCGTCCAGCTCGGCTTCGTCGGGTTGAACTCCTGCTTCCCCTCGACCAGGAACTGCACCAGGGTCCAGATCGTCTCCATGATCAGGTAGGGCAGGAGGATGTCGGTCAGCACCCGCCGCATCGCGCGCCCGCTCGGGGCGCCGCTCTTCGAGAAGTAGCCCGAGATGATCGCGAACGCCGGCATGTGGAAGGCGTAGATCGTCAGGTAGACGATGAGCGAGGTGTCGGAGTTGGCCGTCAGCCGCTGGACGCCGTGCCCGATCACGACGAGGGTCACGCAGACGAAGCGCGCGTTGTCCCAGAGGGGAACGCGGCGCTTCGGGGTGACGGCTGTCCCGGCGGTCGCGGGAACCGGGTCGGCGGGCGGCACGCGGCCAGACTAGCGTTGGGCTGCGACGACGGAGTCGAGGGTGTCCGAGGCTTGACGGAAGGAAACGGGCGTGGATCGACGCGTTGTCGTGACAGGAGCGAGTTCAGGGATCGGGGCGGCCACGGTCCGCCTGTTCCGCGACCACGGCTGGGAGGTCGTCGCCGTCGCGCGCCGGCGCGACCGGCTGGAGGCGCTCGCCGCCGAGACCGGCGCCGGGTACTTCGCCGCCGACCTCACCGACGCCGCCCAGGTCGACGCTCTGCGCGACCACCTCTCCTCCTCCGGGCCCGTGCACGCCCTCGTGAACAACGCGGGCGGCGCGCTCGGACTCGACTCGGTCGAGAGGTCCGACCCCGAGGACTGGCGCCGCATGTTCGAGATCAACGTGCTCTCGGTGAAGCTCGTGACCAGCGCGCTGCTCCCGCTGCTGCGCGCCGGGATCCGGGGGAGCGGCACCTCCGCGGACATCGTGACGGTCACCTCGATCGCCGGCCACGTCGCCTACGAGGGCGGAGGCGGGTACAACGCCGCCAAGCACGCCGCGCACGCGCTGGTCGCCGTGCTGCGGCTCGAGCTGGCCGGCGAGCCGATCCGAGTGATCGAGATCGCGCCGGGGATGGTGCACACGGACGAATTCTCGCTGGTCCGCTTCGGCGGCGACCGGGAGCGCGCCGACGCGGTCTACGCCGAGGTCCCCGACCCGCTGGTCGCGGAGGACGTCGCCGCCGCGATCGTCTCCTCGGTGGAGCTCCCCGCCCACGTCAACCTCGACCTGGTGACCATCAAGCCGGTCGCGCAGGCGGCCCCGCACAAGGTCGCGAAGGGACCCCTGGCCCCGCGCGCCTGACCGATGTGACGCGGAGGCCCGCGACGGCCTAGCCTGTCCCTCATGGTTTCCGACGCCGACGACTCCGCCGCCCTCCTCGCCGCCACGGAGAAGGAGGTGCTCGGCTGGCTCGAGTTCGGCGACGCCGCTCGGCACCTGGCCGACGACGTGGTCGCGTCGGGCTACCGGCCGGAGCTGGTCGTCGCCATCGCGCGCGGCGGTCTGCTCCTCGCGGGCGCCGTGGCCTACGCGCTCGGCATCAAGAGCTGCGGGGCGCTGAACGTCGAGTTCTACACCGGCGTCGAGGCGCGCCTGGCGGAGCCCGTGGTGCTGCCGCCGCTGCTCGACGAGGCGTCCGTGCGCGGCAAGCGCATCCTCCTGGTCGACGATGTCTCCGACTCCGGCCACACCCTCGCCCTCTCGGTGAAGCTCATCCGCGCGATGGGTGCCGAGGTGCGCACCGTGACCCTCTACACGAAGCCGCGCACGGTGCTCGAGCCCGATTTCTTCTGGCGCCGCACCCCGCGCTGGATCGTCTTCCCCTGGTCGGCTCTGCCCCCGGTGGACGGAGCCCTCGCCGAGGACGACGAGTGAGCGTCCACCTGATCGGCGGCGGAGGCGGCGTCGAGCACGACCAGCAGCTGTACGGGGCGTTCCTCGCGGAGGCGCGCGCCCACGCGGTCGACGCCGGCCGGATCGAGGGCCCGCGCATCGCGATCGTCGTCGTCCACGACGGGCTCGGCCCCGAGGCCTATGCCGGCTACGCGGCACTGCTCGCGACGGTCGGCCCGCTCGACGCGTTCGCCGTGATGAAGCCGGAGGGCGGCCGGATCGATCCCGCGGTCTTCGACGACGTCGACGGGATCTTCGTCGGCGGAGGGCTGACCCCGGCCTACCGCGACGCGCTCGAGGCCTGCTTCCCGCGGCTGCGCGATCTCGTCTCCTCCGGAGTGCCGTACGCCGGCTACTCGGCGGGAGCCGCCGTCGCGGCCGACCGCGCCCTCGTCGGCGGCCACCGGATCGGCGGCGTCGCCGTCGTCCCGGAGGGCGCGGCGGAGGAGCTCGACGAGGTCACGGTGCTCGAGGGCATCGGTCTCATCGACGTGACGGTCGACGTGCACGCGGCGCAGTGGGGGACCCTCGGCCGCCTGGTCGCGGCCGTCGAGGCGGGCCTGGTCGACGGCGGCGTCGCGCTCGACGAGTCCACCGTGCTGATCGTCGGCACCGGCGCGCTCCGCGTCGGCGGCGCCGGCTCGGTGTGGCGCGTCAGCGGCAGCGACGCCGGAGTCGTCGTCGCGACGCTCGCGGCGGGCTGACCCGGTGGACCTCGCTGAGCTCGCGGCCTCGGGACTGATCGACAGGGGCTGGGCGGAGGCGCTCACCCCCGTCGCCGGGGACATCGCCGCGATGGGCGACTTCCTCCGCGGCGAGGTCGCGGCCGGCCGGCCCTACCTCCCCGCGGGCCGCGACGTGCTCCGCGCCTTCGCCGCACCCCTCGCGGACGTGCGCGTCCTCATCGTCGGACAGGACCCGTACCCGACGCCCGGGCACCCGATCGGGCTGTCCTTCGCGGTCGAGCGCCACGTGCGCCCGCTGCCGAGGAGCCTGCAGAACATCCACCGCGAGCTCCGGGACGACCTCGGCGTCGAGCCGCCCGAGCACGGCGACCTCAGCGGCTGGACCTCGAGCGGCGTGATGCTGCTCAACCGGGTCCTCACCGTCGCCCCCGGCTCTCCCGCCTCGCACCGCGGGAAGGGCTGGGAGGCGGTCACCGAGCACGCGATCCGCACGCTGGCCGCCCGGGACGCGCCTCTCGTCGCGATCCTCTGGGGCCGCGACGCCGCGTCGCTCCGCCCGATGCTGGGGGAGGCCGGAGTGATCGAGAGCGCGCACCCCAGCCCGCTGTCGGCCTCGCGCGGCTTCTTCGGCTCCCGGCCGTTCAGCCGCGCCAACGCCCTCCTGGAGGAGCGCGGCGCGGAGCCGGTGGACTGGAGCGCTCTCGCGTGACCGGGCGCTCGCCCGCGGGGCGGCTACGCTGGCCCGGATCGATGGGCGGAGCCGAAGGAGAGCCGGATGCTTGAGGAAGAGTACGAGAGCCGGCGCGTCCTGCCGCCGCACCTGCGGAAGGCGCCGCCTCCCGAGCCCGGCTTCTCGTTCGAGATCCGAGACGCCCGCGACGCCGACCTCCCGGACATCCGCGAGATCTACAACCACTACGTGCGCAACACGGTGGTGACCTTCGACGAGGACGACTCGACGCTGAAGGAGTGGCGCACGAAGTTCTCCCGCAACCAGAAGCTCGGGCTGCCCTTCATCGTGGCCGTCTCGCCGTCGGGCCAGATCCTCGGCTACGCGATGGTGTCGCCGTGGTCCTCCAAGCGGGCGTACCGCTTCACCGTGGAGAACTCGATCTACCTGCGGGCGGCCTCGACCGGCAAGGGCCTCGGCCGGGCGCTGATGGCCGAGCTCCTCGAGCGCGCGAAGGCCGTGGGGATCCGTCAGATCATGGCCGTCATCGCCGACAAGGGCGCGGAGGCGTCGCTGGCGATGCACGCGCAGTTCGGATTCGTCGAGGTCGGCCGGATGGGCCGCGTCGGCTTCAAGTTCGAGCGCTGGCTCAGCACCGTCCTGCTGCAGAAGACCCTCAAGTAGGGCCGACCCGCCCCTGCGAATGCGCCTCATCGACAGGTGCCGGGGAGCGCGCCGTCCCTACACTGGACGGCATGGAATGGCTCGTCCCGCTCATCGTCGTCGTCGCGCTCGTCGTCATCCTCGGGGTCTACCTCTGGGCGACGTACAACTCGCTGGTCACCCTCAACGTCCGCGTGGACGAGGCGTGGAGCGACATCACCGTCCAGCTGAAGCGCCGCGCGGATCTGATCCCCAACGTGATCGACTCCGTGAAGGGCTACGCCTCGCACGAGCGCCAGGTCTTCGAGTCGGTGACGCAGGCTCGCGCCGAGACGCTGCAGGCCCAGGGCCCGGCGGAGGCGTCGGTCGCCGAGGACCACATGCAGAGCGCTCTGAAGTCGATCTTCGCGGTCGCGGAGGCGTACCCCCAGCTGCAGGCGAGCCAGAACTTCCTCCAGCTGCAGGGCGAGCTGGTCGACACCGAGGACAAGATCCAGTCGGCCCGGCGCTTCTACAACGGCGGCGTGCGCGAGATGAACACCAAGGTGAAGGTCTTCCCGAACACGCTCTTCTCGCGTCGGCTCGGCTTCTCGGAGCGCGAGTTCTTCGAGGTCGGCGATCTCGCCGCGATCTCGGAGCCCCCGCGCGTCCAGTTCTAGGCAGCCGCCGTGTACAGCGCGATCGCCCGCAACAAGCGCAACACGGTCCTGATCCTCGTCCTGTTCCTGGCGATCATCGGCGGCCTGGGCGCCCTGGCGGCAGCGGTCTACCGCAGCACGGCGATCGTCGTGGTGGTGCTCGTGATCGCCGCCGCTTACGCGTTCTTCCAGTACTTCTTCGCCGCTCGCCAGGCGGTCGCGCTCAGCGGCGGCGTGGCGGTGGAGAAGGCGGACGAGCCGAGGCTGTACCGCATCGTCGAGAACCTCTCGATCGCGACGGGCACGCCGATGCCGAAGGTGTACCTGATCGACGACCCGGCGCCGAACGCGTTCGCGACCGGCCGTGATCCCGAGCACGCCGTCGTCGCCGCGACGACCGGCCTGCTCGCGATCATGGACGACGCCGAGCTGGAGGGCGTGATGGCCCACGAGCTGGGCCACGTCCGCAACTACGACATCCGCGTCTCGATGATCGTCTTCGGTCTCGTCGTCGCGGTGGGCTTCCTCTCGGACGCCTTCCTCCGCCTGGCCTTCTTCGGGCGGGGCGGCAACGGCAACGGCGGGGGCAACCCGGCACTCCTGGTGGTCGGGCTGGTGTCGATGGTCCTCGCGCCGATCGTCGCCTCGGTCGTGCAGCTCTCGATCTCCCGTCAGCGCGAGTACCTCGCCGATGCGACCAGCGCACTGACGACCCGTCACCCCGACGCCCTCGCCCGCGCCCTGCTGAAGCTCGAGTCCGCGGGCCGGCCGATGCAGCGGCAGAACAGCTCGATGGCGCACCTCTGGATCGCCGACCCGTCGAAGCCGGGAGTGGTCGCGCGCCTCTTCGCCACCCACCCGCCGATCGCGGACCGCGTCGCCCGCCTCTCTGAGATGGGCTCGCGCTTCTAGCAGGCCGATCCGGCCGACGCCCCGTCGACGATCGCCGCCCCGCACCGCCTCCCGCTTCGGCCAGAGTTGCGCCCGTCACCGTGCCGGACGGGACCTCATCCGGTCGGAGCCGCGAGCGGACCGCCGTCGACGGTCGTCAGGTACTCGGCGAAGACCGGCGCCGGGTCGATGCCGCTCGCGGCCGCGTCGACCAGCGCCCGCCGGACCAGGGCGAGGACGACGGTGGCCAGGACGGCCGCCCGGTGCGGGGACGTGCGGCCGAGCCCCATCCGCTCCGCGAGGAACGGCGTCAGCGCCTCCTCGCCGTCGTGCAGCGACTGCGCCCAGACGGCGCGCATCGCCGAGGTCTCGGTGAGCAGGGGGATCAGCCGGAGGGTGCGGTCGAGCTGGGGACCGGAGGCCGCCGCGGCGAAGGCGTGGCCGAGCGCCGCGTTCAGCGGCTCGGCGGCCGGGCGCTCGAGCAAGGCGCGTCCCATCGCGGCGATCGCGGCGGCGAGCACCGGGCGCACGCAGTCCTCCTTCCCGCCGAGGTACCGGTGGAAGGTCCGGAGGGAGACGCCGGCCGCGTGGGCGAGCTCGCCCGTGCCGACCCCGACGACGCTTCCGCGCTCGAGCAGACGGGCGACGCAGCGCTCCGAGAGCGCCAGCGCCAGGACGCCGCCGGGCCCGCTCACGCGATCCTCCGCAGTGCTGCGGCGAGGGCGGCCGCGAGGTCGCCGCGACCGACGACCTCGACGACGTCGAGGCCCTGCCAGGCCGCCGCCTCGACCAGCAGTGCGGCGAGCCGCTCCGGCGTGTCGGCCGGGGCCCCCGGCTCGAGCCAGGCGGCCTGCACGAGGAGGACCCGGCGCTTGCGCTCGCTCTTGAGGTCGACCCGGGCAGCGATCACGTCGTCGAGGAGCACGGGGAGGACGTAGTAGCCGTGGACCCGCTGCTCGGCCGGGGTGTAGATCTCGATCCGGTAGTGGAAGCCGAAGAACAGCTCGGCTCTCGGCCGGTGCCAGACCACGGGGTCGAACGGCGAGAGGAGCGCGTCCGCCCGGAGCGTGCGGGGGCGTCGGGCATCGACGTGCCGCCAGAGCGGCACGAGTCGCCCGCCCCGCTCCCAGCCGCGCACCTCGACGCGCTCGAGCTCGCCCGCCTCGACCAGCTCGTCGATCGCGACGCGCGTGGGGGACTGGAGCAGCCGGTGGTAATCGGCCAGGTCGCCGAGGGTGCCGATCCCATGGGCCCGGGCCGCCCGGCGCACGAGCTCGCGGACGGCGTCGGGGAGGGGCACGTCGGCATCGAGCACCGCGCTCGGGAGGAGCCGCTCGGCGAGACCGTAGGAGCGCTCGAAGCGCGTGCGCCCCGCCGTCACCACCTCGCCCCAGCGGAACAGGACCTCGAGGCCGCGCTTGATGTCGGACCAGCCCCACCAGGGGCCCGTGCGGACGTTGGCCTCGTGCTCGATCTCGGAGGCGCGGAGGGGACCGTCGGCGAGCGCGGCGCGGAGCCAGTCGAGGGTGGCGCGGTTCTCGTGGGCCCAGCCCTCGTGCTCGGGCAGGCGGACCCGGCGGTAGTGCTCCATCCGCCAGCGGTAGAGCGGGAGGTCCTCGCGGCGGACGAGGGCGGCCTCGTGGGCCCAGTACTCGACGTAGGGGCCGTCGGGGGAGAAGGCCGCGGCGTCGAGGAGGGAGCGATCGTACGGGCCGAGCCGCGCGAGCAGCGGCAGGTAGTGGCTCCGCTCGAAGACGTTCACCGAGTCGAGCTGGAGCGGGCGGATCCGGTCCACGGCGGCGCGCACCCGGCGCGCGTCGACCCGGGAGGGACGGGGGACGCCGAACCCCTGCGCCGCCAGGGCGATGCGGCGCGCGAGCGCGGGGGAGAGCTGCTCGGTCATGGTCCGCCCACGCTAGCGAACGCCCCCGACATCGCCGTCCCCGATTCGGCCCCCGGCGTTCGCCCGGCATTCACCGCCGCGCTCCCTCGCCGTCTCGCGGCGCTCCTACCGTTCCCGAGGCCGTCCCACCGGGGCGGCCCACCCGACTCCTGGAGGACCCTTGACCATTCAGCGCCTGTCGCGCACCGCCGCGGTCGCCGCCGCCGGCACCGCCCTCGTCTTCACGCTCTCGGCCTGCTCCGGCGGCGCCACCGCCTCGTCCGACGGCGGCGGCGCGGACGCGGCGTCCGCCACATCCGCCGCGGACCTCGGCGGGCTGGACGCCCTGGTCGAGGCGGCGAAGGCCGAGGGCGAGCTCAACGTCATCGCCCTGCCCGACACCTGGGCGAACTACGGCGAGCTGATCAGCGGCTTCGAGGACGAGTACGGCATCACCGTGAACTCCGCCGACCCCGACGTCTCCTCCGCGGAGGAGATCAGCACGGCGGAGAACCTCGCCGGGCAGGACACCGCTCCCGACGTGTTCGACCTGGGGCCGGCCGTCGCTCTGGCGAACACGGACATGTTCGCGCCGTACAAGGTCGAGTCCTGGGACGACATCCCCGAGGGGAACAAGGAGGAGTCGGGCCTCTGGGTCAACGACTACACCGGCCTGATGTCGATCGGGTTCGACGCGGCCGCGGTGCCTGCGCCCGCGTCGCTCGAGGACCTCCTCGGCGCCGACTACCGCGGCTCGGTCGCGATCAACGGCGACCCGACCCAGGCGGGAGCCGCCGCGGCCGCAGTGCAGCTCGCGGCTCTCCAGTCCGGCGGCTCCGCCGACGACGTCCAGGCGGGGATCGACTTCTTCGAGAGGCTGAACGACGCCGGCAACTTCCTGCCGCTGGACCCGACCGACGCCACCATCGCCTCGGGCGAGACCCCGGTCGTCTTCGACTGGAGCTACAACAACCTCGCCGCCGGGAAGGCGAACGACGGCACCCGCGAGTGGACGACGACCGTCCTCCCGGGCTCCGCCGTCGGCAGCTACTACAACCAGGCGGTCAACGCCGACGCTCCGCACCCCGCGGCCGCGCGGCTCTGGCAGGAGTACCTCTACTCCGACGCCGCGCAGAACCTCTACCTCGCCGCCGGCGCCTACCCGGTGCGCCTGGCCGCGATGACCGAGGCCGGCACGGTCGACCAGGACGCGCTCGACGCCGTCGGCGCCGCTCCCTCCGACCTCGTCCAGTTCACGGAGGAGCAGACCGAGGCGGCCTCGTCGCTCCTCGCCGAGAAGTGGGCCGCGGCGATCCAGTGACCACCGCTCCCGCCGAGGCCGTCTCCGGGGCGTCCGCGCTCCGGGGACGGCGCGGCACCCCGGCCGTGCTGGGCGTCGCCCCCTTCGCGCTCTACGTCCTGCTGTTCCTGGCCGTCCCCACGGTCCTCGCGGTGGCGACCGGATTCACGGACGGAGACGGCCGCTTCACCACGGCGAACGTGCTGGCGCTCGGGGATCCCGTCGTGCTGTCCGCCTTCGGCGCGTCGCTCGGGCTCTCGGCCGTGACCGCCGTCGTCGGCGCGGTGCTGGGCGCGGTCGTGTGCCTGGCCCTGCTCGGCTCCGATCCGCGCGGGGCGCTCCGGACCGTCGTCGATGCGGCGGCGAGCGTCCTCGCGCAGTTCGGCGGTGTGATGCTCGCGTTCGCCTTCATCGCGACGATCGGCGTGCAGGGGCTGGTGACCACCCTCCTCGCGGGAGCGGGCGTCGACCTCTACGCCGACGGCGTGTGGCTCTACCAGCTTCCCGGGCTCGTCCTGCCCTACCTCTACTTCCAGGTGCCCCTGATGGTGCTCACGTTCCTGCCCGCGCTCGAGGGTCTGCGCCCGGAGTGGGCCGAGGCGAACGCGGTGCTCGGCGGGGGCCGGCTCGGCTACTGGCTGCACGTCGCCCTCCCGGTGCTGGCGCCGTCGTTCCTCGGCTGCGTGCTGCTGCTGTTCGCGAACGCGTTCTCCTCCTTCGCCACCGCGGCGGCGCTGATCAGCCAGGGCGCGCAGATCGTCCCGCTGCAGATCCGCGCCGCGCTGGTCAGCGAGACGGTGCTGGGCCGTGAGAACCTCGCGGGCGCCCTCGCGCTCGGGATGCTCGCGGTGATGGTGGTCCTGATGTCCGGGTACGTGCTGCTGCAGCGCCGGGCCCGGCGGTGGCAGCGATGAGGCCCGCGCGGCTCCTGTCCGGGGCGGTGCTCGTGATCACCGGGCTGGTGTTCGCCGTTCCGATCGTCGCGATGGCGGAGTTCACGCTCCGCGGCGCCGGCGGCCACGACCTCTCGCACTGGACGGCGATCCTCGACCCGGAGAACGAGCGCGCCTACCGCTCGCTGTTCCAGGGGATCGGAAACTCGCTGGTCCTCGCCGTCGTCACCGCCCTCATCGTCCTGGTCCTGCTGGTGCCGACGATGCTGCTCGTCGAGATCCGGCTCCCGCGCCTGCGCCGGGCTCTGGAGCTGGTCTGCCTGCTCCCGCTGACCGTGCCCGCCATCGTCCTCGTCGTCGGCCTCGCGCCGGTCTACTCCGTGGTCACCAGGCTCGCCGGCTCCGCGCCGTGGACGCTCGCTCTCGCCTACGGGGTGCTGGTCCTGCCCTACGCCTACCGCGCCGTGGCGGCGGACCTCGCCGGTCTCGACACCGTGACGCTCTCGGAGGCGGCCCGCTCGCTCGGCGCGGGCCCGCTCGCGGTGCTCGGGAGGGTCCTCCTGCCGAACCTGCGCCGGGGCCTGGTCGCGGCCGCGCTGATCACCGTCGCAGTCGTTCTCGGCGAGTACACGATCGCCTCGCTCCTCAGCCGCACCACCCTCCAGACCGGCCTGGTGCAGGTGTCGAAGTCCGACGCCTACGTCGCCGTGATCTTCTCGCTGCTCTCGCTCCTCTTCGCCTTCGCCCTCCTGCTCGGGATCGGCCGCCTCGCGCGGATCGGCCTGCCGACGGGCCGGGCGCGCTCCTCGAAAGGCTCCTCGTGACCGCTCCCACCCTCCCCGGCGCCCGCGTGCGCTTCGTCGACGTGGAGCGGCACTACGGCTCCGCGCGAGCGCTCGACGGCGTCTCGTTCGACGTGGCCCCGGGCGAGTTCATCGCGCTGCTCGGCCCCTCCGGCTGCGGCAAGACCACAGCCCTGCGCGCCCTCAGCGGTCTCGAGCGGATCGACGCGGGGCGGATCCTCGTCGACGAGGAGGACGTCGCCCACGTCCCCGTCGCGAAGCGCGACATGGGCATGGTCTTCCAGTCGTACTCGCTCTTCCCGCACCTGCGGGCGCGCGAGAACGTCGAGTTCGGGTTGCGCACCCGGAGAGTCGGGGCGCGCGAGCGCCGAGCGGCCGCGGGGGAGGCGCTGGAGGTCGTGGGCCTCGGCGCCCTCGGCGACCGCTACGCGCACGAGCTCTCCGGCGGCCAGCAGCAGCGGGTGGCGCTCGCGCGCGCCCTCGTCACGCGGCCGCGGGTGCTGCTGCTGGACGAGCCCCTGTCGGCACTGGACGCGAAGGTCCGCGTCCAGCTGCGCGACGAGATCAAGCGCCTGCAGTCCGAGATCGGCATCACCACGTTCTTCGTCACGCACGACCAGGAGGAGGCGCTCGCCGTCGCCGACCGCGTCGCGGTGATGAACGCCGGGCGGATCGAGCAGCTGGGTGCACCGGAGGACCTCTACGCGCGCCCGGCGACCGCCTTCACGGCCCGCTTCGTCGGCCTCTCGACGGTGGTCGCGGGGACGGTCTCGTCGGGATCGGTCCTCGCGCTCGGCGTGCGCCTGCCGCTCGTCGACGCGGCGGCAGCGGACGGGCCCGTGTCGGTGTTCCTCCGCCCCGAGGACCTCGCCGTCGTGGCCGACGGTGCTCCCGACTCCCTGCCCGGAGTCGTCCTCGCCTCGAGCTTCCTGGGGCCGGTGCGGCGCTCGACCGTCCGGCTGTCGACGGGTGAGGAGGTCACCGTCCAGCACGCGTCGGGGCATCGCCTCGAGCCGGGGGAGCGGGTCGGCGTGCTGCCCGCGCGGCGCCCGGTGGCGGTCGGTCCGGCACCGGAGCAGGCGGCGGTCGGCGCCGCCGCATGAGCACTCCCCGGGGATACCGCGCGGGGTATGCGCCGGGGCCTAGTCTGGACAGATGAGACTCGGCAGGTCCCGCCGCACCTCCGGCCCGCGCGCCGTCCAGCCCGCCGCGCCCGTCGCCCCGGCCGCCCCCTCCCGGCCCGCTCCCGTCGCCGATTCGGCGTTCGTGAGCGACGGGATGCGCATCGCCGGCGCCTGGGCCTGGCGCGTCCTCGTCGTGGTCGCGGCGCTCGCGGTGCTGGTGCTGCTCGTCATCGAGCTGCGGCTGATCGTCATCCCGCTCCTGCTCGCGATCGTGATCGCCGCCCTCCTGGTGCCGTTCTCGAGTTTCCTCCAGCGCCACCGCTGGCCCAAGTGGGCGGCCGTCGTCCTGGCGGAGCTGGGGATCGTCGTGGTGATCGGCGGGCTCCTCTTCCTCGTCGTCACCCAGGTCTACTCCGGCTTCGACGATCTCAGCCGGCAGACGGTGCAGTCCTACGACGACTTCAAGGCCTTCCTCCTCGAGTCGCCGCTCCACCTCACCGAGACCGACATCAACCAGTACGCGCAGCAGGCGCTCACGGCCCTGCAGCAGGACTCGGGGATGCTGGTCAGCGGCGCGCTCAGCGTCGGCTCGACCGTCGGCCACCTGCTGACGGGCGTGCTGCTCACCCTCTTCTCGACGCTGTTCATCCTCATCGACGGGCCGAACATCTGGAGCTGGGTCGTCCGCCTCTTCCCGCGCCGCGCCCGCGGAGCCGTCGACGGCGCCGGTCGCGCAGGGTGGGTGACGCTGACCAACTTCGTGAAGGTGCAGATCCTGGTCGCCTTCGTCGACGCGGTCGGCATCGGCCTCGGCTCCTTCCTCCTCGGCGTCCCGCTGGCCATCCCGATCGGCGTGCTCGTCTTCCTCGGCTCCTTCGTGCCGGTCATCGGGGCCGTGGTGACGGGGGCGCTGGCCGTCTTCATCGCGCTGGTCTACAACGGACCGCTGATCGCGCTCTTCCTGCTGATCGTCGTCCTCGCGGTGCAGCAGCTCGAGGGCCACATCCTCCAGCCGCTGATCATGGGGTCGGCGGTCAAGGTCCACCCGCTGGCCGTCGTGCTCGCGGTGGCCGGAGGCTCGATCATCGGCGGCATCGCCGGCGCCTTCTTCGCGGTGCCCGTCGTGGCCACGCTCAACGTCATGGTCAAGTACGTCGCGAGCGGAGCCTGGCGCTCGCCGACCCGAACCCCCGAGAGAGTTGCCGCAGAGCATGCAGACTAGCCGCGTCGTCGGACCCGCCCTCCACGAGTTCGAGGCGGCCCGCGCCGTCCTCGCCCCCGTCATCGCCGCCACCCCCATGGAGACGAGCACCTTCCTCGCGCAGGTCCTCGGCTCGCCCGTATTCCTCAAGTGCGAGAACCTCCAGCGCACCGGCTCCTACAAGATCCGCGGAGCGGTGTTCCGGATGTCGCGGCTCACCCCGGAGGAGCGGGCCCGCGGAGTCGTGGCGGCCTCGGCCGGCAACCATGCGCAGGGCGTCGCCTATGCGGCGCGGGAGCTGGGGATCAAGGCCACGATCTTCATGCCGATCGGCGTCGCGCTGCCCAAGCTCGCGGCCACCCGCGACTACGGCGCGGACGTGGTGCTGAGCGGCCACATCTTCAACGAGGCGCTCGCGGCGGCGGCGGAGTTCGCCGAGCGCACCGGCGCGGTCTTCGTTCCTCCCTACGACCACCCCGACGTGATCACCGGCCAGGGGACGGTCGGCCTCGAGATCCTCGAGCAGGCCCCCGCCGTCGAGACCATCGTGGTGCCCATCGGCGGAGGCGGCCTCATCGCCGGGGTCGCATCGGCGGCCAAGCAGAAGGCGGCCGAGGAGGGGCGCACGCTCCGCGTCATCGGCGTGCAGGCGGCCAACGCGGCGCCGTACCCCCTCTCGCTCGCGAGCGGCGAGCCGACCGCGATCACGATCTCTCCGACGATCGCCGACGGCATCGCCGTGGCGAAGCCGGGGCAGCTGAACTTCGCGATCGTCCGCGAGATGGTGGACGAGGTCGTCACCGTCGAGGACGACGACATCGCCCGGGCCCTGCTGGTGCTGCTGGAGCGGGCGAAGCTCGTGGTGGAGCCCGCGGGCGCGGTGGGCATCGCGGCGATCCTGACGGGGAAGATCCGCGACGCCGGAGCGACCGCGGTCATCCTGTCGGGCGGCAACATCGATCCGCTGATGATGGAGCGGGTGATCAGCCGGGGCCTGGCCGCGTCGGAGCGCTACCTCAAGATGAGCATCGGGCTGCCGGATCGTCCGGGGCAGCTGTCGCGCATCGCGGAGCTCATCTCCGAGGCGAACGCGAACGTGGTCGAGGTGCTGCACACCCGGCACGGCCGGGGCCTGCAGATCAGCGAGGTCGAGATCGAGATCAGCGTCGAGACCCGCGGCCCCGAGCACGCCGACCGCGTCATCCAGGTCCTCACCGACGCCGGCTACGCCCCCCGCATCTCCCGCAACTGACCGCTCGAGGGCGCCGCGGTGTTCTCCGCAGAGCGGAGGACGAAGCCGGTACCGGCGATCTCGCGCCCTCGCCGTCGCCGCGAAGCCGGCGCGGCGCTCCCGTTCGGAGAGGGCTGATCGCGCGTCGCGGCGCTCTCCGCAAGGCGGAGGAGGAAGCGGTACCGGCGGTATCGCGCCCTACGCTGTCGCCGCGAAGCCGGCGCCCCCCCGTCTGGAGAGGGCTGATCGTGCGTCGCGGCGTTCTCCGCAAGGCGGAGGAGGAAGCGGTACCGGCGGTATCGCGCCCGACGCTGTCGCCGCGAAGCCGGCGCCCCGCTCCCGTTCAGAGAGGGCTGATCGTGCGTCGCGGCGTTCTCCGCAAGGCGGAGGAGGAAGCGATACCGGCGGTATCGCGTCCGACGCTGTCGCCGCGAAGCCGGCGTCCCGCTCCCGTTTAGAGAGGGCTGATCGTGCGTCGCGGCGTTCTCCGCAAGGCGGAGGAGGAAGCGATACCGGCGGTATCGCGCCCGACGACAACGCCGCGGAGAGCGCCGCGACGTGCGATCAGTGGCCGGACCAGGTCTCGACGTTGGCGACGCGGACCTCGATCTCCCGCCCGTTGGGTGCCGTGAAGCGGGCGGTGTCGCCGACGTTCAGGCCCATGATCGCCGATCCGAGGGGGCTCTGGGGGCTGTAGACGTCGAGGTCGCTCTCGCCGGCCATCTCGCGGTTGCCGAGGAGGAAGCGGGACTCGTCGCCGGCGATCTCGGCGGTGATGATGGTGCCGGCCTCGACGACTCCGTGGCTCTCGGGGGGCGTGCCGATCTCGGCTTCGCGGAGGAGGGAGGTCAGCTGGCGGATGCGGGCCTCGATCTTGCCCTGCTCGTCCTTCGCGGCGTGGTAGCCGCCGTTCTCCTTCAGGTCGCCCTCCTCGCGGGCGACCTCGATGCGCTTGGCGATCTCCTCGCGTCCGTTGGTGGACAGCTCGGTGAGCTCCGCCTCGAGGCGGTCGTACGACTCCTGGGTCATCCAGGTCACCTGTGACTGGTCGGCCATGGTGGGCTCCTGCTCTGCGGGCCGCGCTCGCGGCGCCCGGCAGCACCGTGCGGAGGTGTCCGCGTCCGGCGGTGGGGACGGCCGGCGTCAGGCGGCGGTGGGAATGGCGAGGCCCCGACGAATCCGTCAGGGCTTCGGGCAAGCCTACGGGAGCCAGCAGGAGGAGATCAAACCTGTGTTCGCGAGCTCGGTGGTGCGGACCGTCTCCGTGTAGGAGCGGAAGCGCTCCGTCGAGGCGGGGTACTCCACGACCAGCCAGCCGACCACGGCGGACTGCTCGTTGAGGGCCTGGACCGCGCAGGCGACCTCGCGGCCGACGGGCGCGGTGAGGTCGAAGGAGACGGTGACGGTGCGGTCGTCCACGACCTGGTGCGCGGTGTCCTGGACGTCCACCCCGCCGCGTGCTCCGTCGAGTCCGGCCCAGACGACCCAGGCGGCGAACACGGCGACGAAGGCGAGCGCGACGCCGCCGAAGAGCCAGCGGTTGCCGCGGCGGGTGCGCGTCGTGCGGCCGTAGCGGGTGGCGAGGGGTCCGGCGGCGCGGACGGCGTCCGGATCGAGCGCGGGCGCGGCGGCTCCCTCGACGCTCTCGGACGTGCGGGCGGCCACGGAACTCCCTGGGTGATGCGTCTACTCTGGACGGGTGGCGCGCGTCCTCCGCGGACGGGAGCGCCGATCCCATTAAACCCCGAGGAATCGAGCGATCGTGTCCCAGGCCGTCGAGGTCTCCGTCGATTCGGAGGTGCGGGACACTCCGCGCCTCCTCGCCGTGCACGCCCATCCTGACGACGAGTCGAGCAAGGGCGCGGCGACGCTGGCCGCCTACGCCTCGCGGGGCGCCGAGGTCATGGTCGTCTCCTGCACCGGAGGCGAGGCCGGCTCCGTGCTGAACGAGGGCCTCGAGGCCCGCGCGCACGCCGAGCGCGACATCGGCGGCCTCCGCCGGTACGAGATGGCGGCCGCTCGCGAGGCGCTCGGCGTCGAGCACGCCTGGCTCGGCTTCGTCGACTCCGGCATGCCCGAGGACGGGAAGGTCGACGCCGCCTCGTTCGCGGGCCTGCCGCTCGCCACGGCCGCCGCTCCGCTCGTGCGCCTGGTCCGCCGGTTCCGGCCGCACGTGATCATCAGCTACGACGAGAACGGCGGCTACCCGCACCCCGACCACATCCGCGCCCACCAGGTCGCCGTCGAGGCGTACCGCGCGGCGGGCCTCGCCGAGGAGTACCGGGGCACGGGCGCTCCGTGGTCGATCTCGAAGCTGTACTACGACCGCGTCTTCAGCGGCCAGAAGCTGCGGGCGATCGCCGAGCACCTGCGCTCGATCGACCCGGAGGACCCGCGCCTGTCGGTCTTCGAGGAGATGAAGCGCTGGAACGAGGACACCCCGTACCTCGCGACCACGCGGGTCGTGATCTCCGGCTTCCACGATCGGCGCGATGCGGCCCTGCTCGCCCACGCCAGCCAGGTCGCTCCGGACAACGCCTTCTTCTTCCTCCCGCACGAGGCGATCGACGCCGCCTGGCCGACCGACGACTTCCAGCTCGTCGAGAGCCGGGTCGACGCGCCGACGCCCGAGACGGATCTCTTCGCCGGTCTCGACCTGGCCGAGCTCGCCTCGGGCCCGACCGCGGTCGTCCCGCCGATCGCTCCCGACCCCGAGCCCTCGGGGGACGCCCCGGTGTCCCCGGAGCCCGACGGCTCCGGCGTCGTCGTCGCCGACGAGGTGCGCGCGTGATCGCCGGGCTGCTCGAGGGCGCCCAGCGCGCCGTCGTCCTCGCCTCCACGACGGTGCCGACCCCCGGCCCCGAGTTCAACGAGGACACGGTCACGCCGGGCCTCTTCGGCTTCATCACGATGCTCGTGATCGCTCTGGCCGCCGTCCTCCTCGCGCTCGACATGGTCCGGCGCGTGCGGCGCACCACCTACACCGCCCAGGTGAAGGAGCGGCTCGACGCCGAGGAGGCGGAGCGCAGCGAGGGCTGAGCCCGGCCCGCACCGGTGGGCCCGGGTCCCGCTAGGCGTTGTAGGAGGGGTGGAGCGAGACGATCAGCGCCGCCGTCCAGTGGCAGAGGAACGCCACGGCCGTGAGCGCGTGGAAGATCTCGTGGAAGCCGAAGACGCCCGGGACCGGGTTGGGCTTCTTGATCCCGTAGATCACGGCGCCCGCGGAGTAGCAGAGCCCGCCGACGAGGACGAGCACCATCATCGTCGCGCTGGCCTCGAAGAGCGGTCCGAGGTACATCACGGCCGCCCAGCCCAGCAGCAGGTAGAGCGGCACGTACAGCCAGCGCGGCGCCCCGATCCAGAAGACGCGGAAGCCGATCCCGAGCAGCGCCCCCGCCCAGACCAGGACCAGCAGGAGCGTGCCCTGCGCGGGCGGCAGGGCGAGCACGGCCAGCGGCGTGTAGGTGCCGGCGATCAGCAGGAAGATGTTGGCGTGGTCGATCCGCTTGAGGATCATCTTCGTCCGCGGCTTCCAGTCGAAGCGGTGGTACAGAGCGGAGTTCCCGAAGAGCAGGAGCGACGTGGTCGCGAACACCGCGGCCGCCCACTTCGCCGCGGTCCCCTCCGCGACCACGATCAGCACCACTCCGGCGACGATCGCGAGCGGGAAGAGGCCGGCGTGGATCCAGCCGCGCCAGGTGGGCCGGACCTCCGCCGAGGAGTCGTGCTCGATCGCGTCCTCGACGAGGGGGAGGGCGGGCAGGTCCGGGCCGTCCGCTCCGACGGCGTCTCCGCCGCGGACGGTGCGGGCGCGGGGATCGGACGGGGGAGGCGTCGGCCGCTGGCTCATGCCGGACAGACTACGACGCCGTCCCGGGCCGACGCCGAGCGCCGCCGGGCTTCGAGGAGCGCCCCGGGTCGACTACCGTATCACTGTGCCGAAGCCGAGACTGCCTGTGGGAAGGGACCTCCTCTACGGCGTCTACAAGAAGCGCCTCCGCTCGAGCCTTCCCCCCGACTCCCTGCCGAACCACGTCGCGATGATCATCGACGGCAACCGGCGCTGGGCGCGGCAGCGGGCCCTCGAGACCGCCGCGCACGGCCACCGGGCCGGAGCCGCCAAGGTGCACGAGTTCCTGCAGTGGTGCGACGAGCTCGGTGTGCGCCACGTCACCCTCTACCTGCTCTCGCAGGACAACCTCGTCGGCCGCGACAGCAGCGAGCTGACCGAGCTGATCGCGATCATCGCCGACCTCGCCGAGGAGGTCTCCCAGCAGCCCGACTGGCGCGTGCAGCACGTCGGCTCCGACGAGGGCCTCCCGCCCTCGCTCGTGGCCGCGCTCGACACGGCGGAGGCGCGCACCGCCTCCCACACGGGCCTGCACGTCAATCTCGCGGTCGGCTACGGCGGGCGGCACGAGATCGCCCAGGCCGTGCGGAGCATCCTGGAGGAGCACGGCAAGCGCGGCTCCTCCATCGAGGACGTCGCGGGCCTGCTGACGCCGGAGCTCATCGGCGAGCACCTGTACACCAGCGGGCAGCCCGACCCCGATCTGGTCATCCGCACCTCGGGGGAGCAGCGCCTCTCCGACTTCATGCTCTGGCAGAGCGCGCACAGCGAGTTCTACTTCATGGAGGCGCTCGGCCCCGACATCCGCGAGGTCGACTTCCTCCGCGCGCTCCGCGACTACGCCGGACGGCACCGCCGCTTCGGCAGCTGACCTCGCGGCTCCTGCCGCACCACCGACCGGAAGGGCCGGCATGAGCTCGAACGAGGCCACCTCCACCACGACCGAGGACTACCTCGCCGGTTTCGGCGAGGAGACCGGGTACCTCGACTTCGGCCGGGTGGGCCCGCTCTCGGCGACCGTCGCCGCCGAGCAGGAGGCGGCCGTCGAGCTGCTGGTGCGCGCGCGCAGCGGCACCCTCGACGAGCTGTTCCGGCAGGACGAGCGCGTCCGGGAGGCGGCGGCGGCGCTCGTGCGCGTCCCCGCCGACCGCGTCGTCTTCCAGCCCAACACCTCGACCGGCCTCCTGCACGCGCTGTTCGGCGCCTCGGGCGCGGTGCTGCTGTCGGCCGCGGAGTTCCCGAGCCTGCCGTTCGCGGCGGTGCGCTCGGCGCAGGCTCTCGGCTCGGTGGAGCCCCGCTGGCTGCGGACCGAGCAGGGACGGGTGACGCCGGAGGCGGTCCGCGAGCAGCTCACGGACGACGTGACGACCGTCGCGGTGAGCCTGGTCGACTCCCGGACGGGCTACCTCGCGGACGTCGCGGCGATCCGGGACGTGATCGGCGACCGGATGCTCGTCCTCGACGCGATCCAGGGCTTCGGCGTCGTCGACGCGCCCTACGAGCTGGCGGACGTGGTCGTCACCGGCGGCCAGAAGTGGCTCCGCGCCGGCTGGGGGACGGGCTTCCTCGCGCTCAGCGAGCGGGCGCTGTCGCGGCTGACCCCGGTGCTCTCCGGCTGGACGGGATCGGAGCAGGCGGAGCCGTGGGACGAGGTGGCTCCGCCGCGCGGCGACGCCCGCGCCTTCAGCATCAGCAACCCGGACCCGATCGCCCAGGCCCGGCTCGCGTCGGCGCTGGAGGAGGTCGCCGCGGTCGGGCAGTCGGCGATCGCCGCGCTCGTGGCGGAGCGGGTCAGCGCGATCGTCGACCTCGCGGACGAGTTCGGACTGGCGGTCGTGGGCTCCCGCGGCGAGCACGAGCGCGCCGGCATCGTGGTCGTCGAGCCGGAGCCGGAGGAGCTGGCCCCGCTGGCGGCCTCCCTCGCCGCGCACGGCGTCACCGCGCGCCTGCGTCCGAGCACCGTCCGCTTCAGCGCGCACGCCGGCACCACCGACGCGACCCTCGCGCTGCTCCGCGCCGCCCTGATCTCGTCGGCCACGAGCATCGACTACTAGGCCGGATTCCGCGCGTTCACACACTGGTTACACATTCGTAGCGGTGAGAAGCACACGGATGTCATTCGCCGGGTTAGGTTCGAGTCATCAGGTACAGCGCCTGGTCGAGACGGCCACAGAAGTACGGCTCGACATCGCGCAGACGCCGAAGGGACACTGCGCGGTGCACGACACGCACCGATGAGACCGGCTCGAGGACATGAGCCGGGGGCTCCGGCCCCTGGAGTGTGGAGAGTCGTCGTGACAGTTCCCCAGGGCATGGATCCGCAGACCGGGACGCAGGGCGGCGTCCACCGCCGTGTCCAGCACGGCTCCTCGGATCCGGCCGATCAGCTCCTCCGCACCTACGTCCTGGACACCTCGGTGCTGCTGTCGGATCCGTCCTCGATGTTCCGGTTCGCGGAGCACGCCGTCGTGCTGCCGATCGTCGTCATCAGCGAGCTCGAGGGCAAGCGCAACGATCCCGAGATCGGCTACTTCGCCCGGCAGGCCCTGCGCCGCCTCGACGAGCTGCGCGTGCAGCACGAGCGCCTCGACTTCCCCATCGCCGTCGGCCGCGGCGGCACGCTCCGCGTCGAGCTCAACCACTCGAACATGTCGGTGCTGCCGAGCGGGCTCCAGATGGGCGACAACGACGCGAGGATCCTCGCCGTCGCGCTCAACCTGCAGAGCGAGGGCGCCGTGGTCACCGTCGTGTCCAAGGACATGCCGATGCGCGTGAAGGCCGCCTCCATCGGCCTCGCCGCGGAGGAGTACCTGGCCGAGCAGGCCCCCGAGTCCGGTTGGACCGGCATGGACGACGTGACGCTCGGCGGCGACGCGATGAGCGAGCTCTACGACCGCGAGCGGCTCTTCACGGACGTCGTGGCCGACATCCCGGTCAACACCGGACTCGTCGTCCACTCCGACCGCGGCTCCGCTCTCGCGAGGGTCACCGGCAAGCGGCAGATCACGCTGGTCCGCGGCGACAAGGACGTGTTCGGCCTGCACGGGCGGTCGGCGGAGCAGCGGCTCGCGATCGACCTGCTGCTCGACCCGGAGGTCGGCATCGTCTCGCTCGGCGGCCGGGCCGGCACCGGCAAGTCGGCGCTGGCGCTCTGCGCGGGCCTGGAGGCGGTGCTGGAGAAGCGCCAGCACAAGAAGATCATGGTCTTCCGGCCGCTCTACGCGGTGGGCGGCCAGGACCTCGGCTTCCTGCCCGGCGACGCGGCCGAGAAGATGAACCCCTGGGCGCAGGCGGTCTTCGACACGCTCGGGGCGCTGGTGTCGCAGAACGTGCTCGACGAGGTGATCGAGCGCGGGATGCTCGAGGTGCTGCCGCTCACGCACATCCGCGGGCGCTCGCTGCACGACGCGTTCGTGATCGTCGACGAGGCGCAGTCGCTGGAGCGGAACGTCCTGCTCACGGTGCTCTCGCGCGTCGGGCAGAACTCCCGGGTGGTGCTGACCCACGACGTGGCGCAGCGCGACAACCTCCGGGTCGGCCGGCACGACGGGGTCGCCTCCGTGATCGAGACGCTGAAGGGCCACCCGCTGTTCGCGCACGTCACGCTGACCCGCTCCGAGCGCTCGGCGATCGCCGCTCTGGTCACCGAGATGCTGGAGTCGAACGAGCTCGCCTGACGGGCTCGCTGTGCGTCCGGTCCGTGGGATCCGAGGATCCCCGGGCCGGGCGCGTCCCTGCAGGGCACCGGGGCGTAGCGTGGACGGGTGAGCATCCTCGACGACGCGCTCCTCGAGCGCTTCCGCACCCGCGCGGCCGACTACGACGAGCGCAACGCGTTCTGCGCGGACGACCTGGAGGAGCTGCGCTCGATCGGGTACCTGGCGCTGCTCGTCCCCGAGGAGCTCGGCGGTGCCGGCCTCGGCCTGGAGCAGGCGGCCGCCGAGCAGACGCGCCTCGCGACGGCCGCGCCCGCGACCGCGCTCGCCGTCAACATGCACCTGGTCTGGACCGGGATCGCGCGACTCCTGCTCGAGCGGGGCGACGACTCCCTCCGCTCGGTCCTCGTCGACGCCGCGACGGGTCACGTCTTCGCCTTCGGCAACAGCGAGGCGGGCAACGACCTGGTGCTCTCGGATTCGCTGACGCGGGCGGAGCCGCTCGGGGACGGCGGCTACCGCTTCACCGGCACGAAGGTCTTCACCTCTCTCGCGCCCGCCTGGACGCGGCTCGGCGTGTTCGGCCGCGACGACAGCGGGTCGGAGCCGCGGCTCGTGCACGGCTTCGTGCACCGTGAGCGCCCTGACTCGCCGGTCGCCGGGCTCGAGGTCCGCGACGACTGGGACACGCTCGGCATGCGGGCGACCCAGAGCCGCACGACGGTGCTCGACGGCGTCGTCGTCCCGGCCGAGCGGATGATCCGCTCGCTGCCCGTCGGACCGACCGCCGACACCTTCGTCTTCGCCGTCTTCGCGGCCTTCGAGCTGCTGATCTCCTCGGTCTACCTCGGTGTCGCGCAGCGCGCGCTCGAGCTCGCCGTCGCCTCCGTCCGCCGACGGGCCTCCCTCCGGGCGGGAGGGCGGCCACTGGCGGAGGACCCCGAGGTGCGGCACCGGGTGGCTGAGACCGGGATGCTGCTCGACGGGCTCGAGGCGCCCCTGCGCTCGGCGGCGGCCGACGTGGACGCGCTCGTCGACCGCGGCGCGCGCTGGTTCCCCTCGCTGGTCGGGGTGAAGATCCGCACCACGGAGGGAGCGCTCCGCGTGGTCGAGAGCGCCGTCCGGATCGCGGGCGGCTCGGCGTACCAGCGCCGGTCGGAGCTCGGTCGCCTCTACCGCGACGTGCTCGCCGGGCAGTTCCACCCCTCCGACGACGCATCGGCGCACGGCGCCTGGGCGTCGCTCCTGCTGGGACCGCTGCCGCCGCACGCCTGAGGCCGGGATGGGACCCGCCGCCGCCCGAGCACGCCGGCGGGCCGCCCTGTGGAGAACTCCGACGCCCCGAGGGCGTCGCCCCCTAGTCTCGGCGGACGCTCCGCGGATCTCTGCTCGACCGGGCCGCCCTGCTCCTCGGCGCCCTGGTGCTCCTCCTGATCGGGGCCCCGCACCTCGGTCGGGCGCCCGGCCTCGTCCCGGTGGCGCTCGTGAGCGTGCCGCTGGTGCTGGCGGACGTGCGCGGGCACCGGCTCCCGAACGCGGTCACGCTCCCGCTGCTGGTGGTCGGAGCCGTCCTCGCGCCCACGGCGGGGACGCTTCTCGCCGTCCTCGCGACGGTGCTGTGCCTGGGCGTGCTGCATGCGGCGGGCGGGCTGGGCCTCGGCGACGTGAAGCTCCAGGCGGCCCTCGCACCGCCGCTCGCGGCTCTCGGACCCGAGCAGGTCGTCGCCGCGCCCGCTGTCGGCTTCGCGGTGGCGGGGCTGTGGGTGCTCGTGCTGCGCGCCCGCGGACGGGTCGCGTTCGGACCGTTCCTGCTCACGGGGTTTTGGCTGGTGCTCTGACGGCCCGCCTCCGCGCCGAGCGCAGGGACGGGCCGTCGGAGGGCCGGGCTCAGCCGGGGTGGGTCATCGACATGACGTCGAGGGCGCTGTCGAGCTGCTCCTCCGTCACCTCGCCGCGCTCGACGAAGCCGAGGTCCACGACCGACTCTCGGACGGTGATCCCCTTGGCGACCGAGTTCTTCGCGACCTTGGCGGCGGCCTCGTAGCCGATCACCTTGTTGAGCGGGGTGACGATCGAGGGGGAGGACTCGGCGAGGGCGCGGGCGTGCTCGACGTCGGCCTCGAGGCCGTCGACGGTCTTGTCGGCGAGCAGCACGGCGGAGTTCGCGAGCAGGCGGATCGACTCCAGCAGCGCCGTCCCCATGACGGGGATCGCGACGTTGAGCTCGAAGGCACCCGAGGCGCCGGCCCAGGCGATGGTGGCGTCGTTGCCGATCACGCGCGCGCAGACCATGAGGACGGCCTCCGGGATCACCGGGTTCACCTTGCCGGGCATGATCGAGGATCCGGGCTGGAGGTCGGGGATCCGCAGCTCTCCGAGACCGGTGTTGGGGCCGGAGCCCATCCAGCGGAGGTCGTTGTTGATCTTGGTCAGGCTCACCGCGAGCACGCGCAGCGCTCCGGAGGCCTCGACCAGCGAGTCCCGCGCGCCCTGGGCCTCGAAGTGGTTGCGGGCCTCGGTGACGGGAAGGCCCGTCTCCTCCGCGAGGCGCGCGATGACCTTCTGCGGGAAGCCGGCGGGGGTGTTGATCCCGGTGCCGACCGCGGTGCCGCCGAGCGGGACCTCGGCGACGCGGGGGAGCGCCGACTGCACGCGCTCGATGCCGAGGCGGATCTGCGCGGCGTAGCCGCCGAACTCCTGGCCGAGCGTGACCGGGGTGGCGTCCATCAGGTGAGTGCGGCCGGCCTTGACTACCTCGGCCCACTGCTCCGCCTTGACCTCGAGCGACTCGGCGAGCTGCTCGAGCGAGGGGATCAGCGACTCGATCAGCGCGCCGGTGACGGCGACGTGGACCGAGGTGGGGAACACGTCGTTGGAGGACTGCGAGGCGTTGACGTGGTCGTTCGGGTGCACGGTGCGGCCGAGGGCCGTGGTCGCCAGCGAGCCCAGCACCTCGTTCATGTTCATGTTCGAGGACGTGCCCGAGCCGGTCTGGTAGACGTCGATCGGGAAGTGCGCGTCGTAGCCGCCCCCGACGACGAGGTCGGCCGCGTCGGCGATCGCCGTGGCGATGTCGGCGTCGAGCACGCCCAGCTCGGCGTTGGCCAGCGCTGCCGCCTTCTTGATGCGGGCGAGGGCCGCGATCTGGGCCGGCTCGAGGCCCGCACCGGAGATCGGGAAGTTCTCGACCGCCCGCTGGGTCTGCGCGGCGTAGAGGGCGTCGCGGGGGACCCGCACCTCGCCCATCGTGTCGTGCTCGATGCGGAAGTCGCCGGAGTCGTCGGTCGGGGAGTGATCCACCACGCTGTGTTCGTCCTTGTCTGATCGGTTGGTGCTGTGCTGTCCGGAGCCGCTCACGCGGGATCCGATCCCACCGCGCTCGGAGCGGCGGCGGAGGAGGCCGAGCCGGAGTCGCGCTCCAGCTCGGAGACGTAGGGGCTGAGCTCGGGCGGATCGATGCCGAGCACGACATCGGACATCACGGTGCCGTCCGAGAGCCGGTAGTTGGCGCCGACGAGGGCGAGCCGCCCGGTCGCGACAGCGTCGGCGATCAGCGGGGAGCGCTGGAGCAGCTCGGCGACCGTGTCGCGCAGGTGCTCGCGGCCGACGGCCAGCGCGTCGGTCGCCGACGGGTCGACGAGCACGCGGCCGTCCGGCTGGGCGCCCACGAGGCGGCGCACCGCGGGGATGATCGGCTCGATCAGGTGCTCGATGTGCGGGGGGAGCCGCTCGGCGCCGGGCGCCTGCGACTGGATCGCCGCCCGGACCGCTCCGCACTCGTCGTGGCCGAGCACGAGCAGCACCTTCACGCCGAGGACGGCGACACCGTACTCCAGCGAGCCGATGATGGAGTCCGCGATCACCTGGCCGGCGTTGCGGACGACGAAGAGGTCGCCGAGCCCCAGGTCGAAGATGATCTCGGCCGCGAGGCGGGAGTCGCTGCAGCCGAAGAGCGCAGCGAGCGGGGCCTGCGCGGCGGCGAGCTCGGCGCGGCGCTCGACGTCCTGGCGGGGGTGGCGGGGCTCGCCGGCGACGAAGCGCTGGTTGCCGCGGAGCATCTCCTTCCAGACCCACGCCGGCGGGCGGGACTCGCGGGGGACGGTGCTGCTGGTTCCGAGGCTCATCGGGACTCCTCCTGGCCGATCTGCGGGGTGATGGCGTCGACGACCAGGCGGATCTCGTCCGTCGGGGCCGTGCCGTAGACGAGGTAGGTGCTGGAGCCCTCCGTCGTCTCGAGTGCGTAGGGCGTGTTGCCGGTGTCGTCGCCGGAGTCGCGGTGGTCGTAGACGGTCCAGTCGCGGCCGTCGATCGTCTCGACGCCGGTCGCCGCCCGGCGGTCGAGCTGCGTCGCGACCCAGGCCGCGTCCGCGTCGAGCCCCTGGCTCAGGCCGATGTAGCCCGCCTTCGGGGTGATCAGGCCGACGTACCAGTAGTCGGTGCCGTTCTCGCGGCGGAGCTCGGCCGCGTTGGCCTTCCAGCCCTCGGGCAGGGAGGGCACGGCGAGCGTCTGCTCCTCGCCCAGCTGGACCTGTGCGGCGACGCGGGGGACGTCGACCGAGGAGAGCTCCACGGTGTCGCCGCGGGGGACGAGCAGGACGATGAGCGCTACGGCGCCGACGGTCGCGAGCAGCGAGAAGACGAGGTTGTTGACCGTCTTGCGCTGACGGTAGAGCCGGGAGTTCTCGGCCTTGCGTGCGGCCGTCTCGGCGGCCGTCTCCGGGCGCCCGAGCTCGGCGACGACCCGCGCGGGCTTCGCGCGGCTCATCCGGCGGCCGCCCCTCCGGAGCGGGCCGCGTCCAGCCGGGCGCGTGCTCCGATCAGCCACTCCTCGCAGCGGGCGGCGAGGGCCTCGCCGCGCTCCCACAGGGCGAGCGAGCGCTCGAGGGTGGAGCTGCCCTGCTCGAGCTCGGACACGACGCGGACGAGCTCGTCGCGCGCCTGCTCGTAGGAGAATCCCGAGACGTCGGAGTCGGTCGCCGGGGCGTCGGGGGAGTCGGGCATGGGTCTGATCCTATCGATCGGGGCTGAGGGGGGACGGGTGGCGCGGCGGGCTCAGGACCGGCCGGCGGGATCGCCGGTGGGCCCCTCGGAGCGGGCGCCGACGGCCCCCTCCGCGAGCGTGAGGACGAGTGCGCCGCCGGCCGGCGCGTCGCCGGGTGCCCGGACGACGTGCCCGGCCGCGTTCTGGACGATCGCGTAGCCGCGGTCGAGGGTGTGCTGGGGGGAGAGGGCGCGCAGGTGGCCGTGCAGGCGCTCGACCTCGAGGTGCGCGCGCTCGAGGCGGCGGTCCACCAGCTCGGCGCCGCGCGCGACCCAGCGGGTCAGCTCTTCGGAGTGCCGGTCGACCAGCACGTGCGGCTGGGCGAGCACCGGCCGCGAGCGCAGCTGCGAGAGCCGGTCGATCTCGTGCGAGACGAGCCCGCTCACGCGGCCGGTCATCCGCAGCCGGGCCTGCTGCACGCGCAGCAGCTCGTCGGAGACGTCGGGCACGACCCTCTTCGCGGCGTCGGTGGGAGTGGAGGCGCGCAGGTCGGCGACGTCGTCGAGCAGCGGGCGGTCGGCCTCGTGGCCGATCGCGCTGACGACCGGAGTGGAGCAGGCGGCGACGGCGCGCACGAGCGCCTCGTCGCTGAAGCCGAGCAGGTTCTGGAAGTCGCCGCCTCCGCGGGCGATCACGATCACGTCGATGCTGTCGTCGGCCTCGAGGGTCCGCAGGGCCGAGAGCACCTCCGGGACCGTCCGGTCGCCCTGCACGGCCGAGTGGACCACCCGGAAGCGCACCGCCGGCCAGCGCAGCTGCGCGTTCCGCAGCACGTCCTTCTCGGCGTCCGAGTCCTTGCCGGTGATGAGGCCCACGCCGTGCGGGAGGAACGGCAGCGGCTTCTTGCGGGAGGCGTCGAACAGCCCCTCCGACGCCAGCTGCCGGCGGAGCCGCTCGAGCTTCTCGAGCAGATCGCCCAGGCCGACGTGGCGCATCTCGAAGACCTGCATCGAGAGCGTGCCGCCCTTGACCCAGTAGTTGGGCTTCACCAGCGCGATGACCCGATCGCCCTGCTTGAGGTCGGCCGGGAGGCGGCTCCGCACCGACGACCAGACGGTGAAGCCGACCGTCGCGTCTCCGGACAGGTCCTTCAGCTTCCCGTAGACGTTGCCGCCGGACGCGCCCCACTGGGTGATCTCGCCCTCGACCCACGCGGTCCCGAGGCGCTCGATCCAGCCCTTGATCTTGCTGGCGAGCAGGCCGACCGGCCAGGGTGCGTCGGCGGTGGGTGGGGCGTCGGTCATCGCTGCCTCTGCTCGGAGGGACGGGGGAGCGGGAGTGCCCTCCCGCGACGACAACGGTACGGGACGGGTCCGACACCGGGACGGCCCGGGCACAGGATGCACCACGTAGAATCAGGGGGTGAGCCAAGTCCCGATCAGCCTGCCCATGCCGCGCATGCCCCGCGCCACAGGGCGTCTGCGCGACGTCCCCGTCGAGGGCCGCAAGCGCGTCCTCCTCGCCGCGCCCCGCGGCTACTGCGCCGGAGTCGACCGCGCGGTCGTCGCCGTCGAGAAGGCCATCGAGCACTACGGTGCCCCGGTCTACGTGCGCAAGCAGATCGTGCACAACGTGCACGTCGTCTCCACGCTCGAGAGCCAGGGCGCCATCTTCGTCGACGAGGTCGACGAGGTGCCCGAGGGATCGCACATCGTCTTCAGCGCGCACGGCGTCTCACCGGCGGTCGTCCAGGGCGCGGCCGACCGCAGTCTCCAGGCGATCGACGCGACCTGCCCCCTGGTGACGAAGGTGCACCGCGAGGCCGTCCGCTTCGCGCGCGACGACTTCGAGATCCTCCTCATCGGCCACGAGGGCCACGAAGAGGTCGAGGGCACCGCGGGCGAGGCTCCCGATCACGTCACCCTCGTCGGCAGCCCCGACGACGTGCCGAACATCGTCGTGAAGGACCCGGACAAGGTCGTCTGGCTCTCGCAGACGACGCTCTCGGTCGACGAGACGATGGAGACGGTGCGCCGTCTCCGCGAGCGCTTCCCCAACCTGCAGGACCCGCCGAGCGACGACATCTGCTACGCCACGCAGAACCGCCAGGTCGCGATCAAGAAGGTCGCCGCGGGCGCCGAGCTGGTCATCGTCGTCGGCTCCGCGAACTCCTCCAACTCCGTGCGCCTCGTCGAGGTCGCCCTCGAGTACGGCGCGAAGGCCGCCTACCGGGTCGACTACGCGAGCGAGATCAAGCAGGAGTGGCTCGAGGGCATCCGCACCGTCGGCGTCACCAGCGGCGCCTCGGTGCCCGAGGTGCTCGTCCAGGAGGTCCTCGACGACCTCGCCGCCGCCGGGTACGGCGACGTCGAGGAGGTCAAGACGGCGGAGGAGGACCTGATGTTCTCGCTCCCCAAGGAGCTGCGCAAGGACGTCGCCGGCAAGCGCGACGCCCGCGGCGTCGGTGGACGCATCAGCGCGGGAGCGGGCGCCTAGAGCGTTCCGGCCCGGACACGGAAGAGGCCGCCCTCCCTCGGGAGCGGCGGCCTCTTCCGTGTGCGGTGGAACGGGGATCGACGCTAGACGTCGGTGCCGGCGCCGCCCTGCGAGCCCGACATGCGCGTGACGTACTCCGCGAACGTCGGGTCGCCCAGGATGGCGATCGCCGCGACGATCAGGGAGAGCAGCACGGTCGCCGCGATCCCGAGGATCGGGACCAGCACGGCGCGCTTGCCGGCGCGGAGCCGCCGGATCGAGATCCACACCGCGAAGGCGACGATCAGCGACTGCGCGAGCGCCACCACGACGCCGAGGATCCGTGCGAGCTCCGGCGACGCGTAGGTGCCGATGCCCTGGGAGCGGTAGAGCTCCTGGAGGGTCGTCGCGAAGCTCGAGGGATCGAGCAGCGTCGGCACGGCGAAGAACACGCCGAGCGCGAGCAGCACGATCGTGAGCAGGCGGTCGACGGGATGCGCGACGGGCTTCGCGGCCGGAGCGGTCGCGGGCCTCGGATCGGTCTCCGACCCCCTCGGGTCGGGGACGACCACGGCGTCCTCCGGCGGCTGCCACGACCAGCCGGGCGGCGCGTACTCGCCGTACTGCGGCTCCGGACGCCTGTCGCCCGGCTGATCGTGTGCGTTCGTCACGGAGCGGTGCCCTACTTCCCGGAGTTCCCGGCCGAGCCGAGCTGACGGGTCGCCTCGGCGACGCGCGCGGCCATCGCGGTCTCGGCGATCTTGCCCCACGAGCGCGGGTCGTAGACCTTCTTGTTGCCGACCTCGCCGTCGACCTTGAGGAAGCCGTCGTAGTTCTTCAGCACGGTGTCCGCGACGGAGCGGCTGAACGCGTACTGCGTGTCGGTGTCGATGTTCATCTTGACGACGCCGTTGCGGACCGCCTCGGCGATCTCCTCGTCGGTCGAGCCCGAGCCGCCGTGGAATACGAGATCGAGGGGGAGCGCGCCGGTGCCGTACTTCGCCTGCAGGCCGTCCTGGATCTCGCGGAGCAGCTCCGGGCGCAGGCGGACGTTGCCCGGCTTGTAGACGCCGTGGACGTTGCCGAAGGTCAGGGCGGCCATGTAGCGGCCCTGCTCGCCGAAGCCGAGGGCCTCGACGGTCGCGATCGCGTCGTCGAGCGTGGTGTAGAGGTGCTCGTTGATGTCGTGCGAGACGCCGTCCTCCTCGCCGCCGACGACGCCGATCTCGACCTCGAGGATGGCGTTGATGTTCTTGACGCGCGGGAGGATCTCCTTCGCGATGGCGAGGTTCTCGTCGAGCGGGATCGCGGAGCCGTCCCACATGTGCGACTGGAAGAGCGGCTCGCGACCGGCCTTGACCTCCTCCTCGGAGGCGGCGATCAGCGGGTAGACGAAGCCCTCGAGCGCGTTCTGCGGGCAGTGGTCGGTGTGGAGCGCGACCGTGACCGGGTAGTTCTTGGCGACCTCGGTCGCGAACCTCGCGAAGGCGATCGCGCCGGCCGCGCGATTCTTCACGGTGTGGCCGGCGAAGTAGTCCGCGCCTCCGGTGGTGACCTGGATGATGCCGTCCGAGCCCGCCTCGGTGAGGCCCTGGAGGACCGCGTTGATCGTCTGCGACGACGAGACGTTGAACGCCGGGTAGGCGAAGCCGCCCGCCTTCGCCTTGTCGAGCATCTCTGCGTACTGGTCCGGGGTAGCGACGGGCATGGCATCTCCTTTGACGGATGAACGAAGGGGGGTCGGGCGAGGCCCGCGTCGCGGACGAGTCTAGCGAGGCGCCCCTCCGCGGTCCCTCCGCCCGTGGAGGGCCCTGGACTAGGCTTCGAGCAGGGATGGGGATCCGCTCCGCGGGTCCTGCGACGACGTGCACGAACTCGACGACGAAGGACTCCGCTCTGTGATCGACAACGACTCGCTCTACCTCCACCCCGACCGCAACCTCGGCATGGAGCTCGTCCGCGCCACCGAGGCCGCCGCGATCCGCGCCGTGCCCTTCATCGGCAAGGGCGACAAGAACGCCGCCGACGGCGCAGCGGTCGATGCCATGCGCACCTTCCTCGGGACCGTGAACTTCGACGGAGTCGTCGTGATCGGCGAGGGCGAGAAGGACAACGCGCCCATGCTCTTCAACGGCGAGCACGTCGGCAACGGCTCGGGGCCCGCCGCCGACATCGCCGTCGACCCGATCGACGGCACCTCGCTGACCGCCGCCGGGCGCCAGAACGCGCTCTCGATGATCGCCGTCGCCGACCGCGGCGCGATGTTCGACCCCTCCGCCGTGTTCTACATGGAGAAGATCGTCACCGGGCCCGAGGGCGTCGGGATCATCGACATCCAGCGCCCGATCGGCGAGAACATCCGCGCCCTGGCCCGCGCCAAGCGCAAGCCCGTCGAGGAGATGCGCATCGCGGTGCTGGACCGCCCGCGCCACGCTCAGCTGATCGAGGACATCCGCGCGGCCGGAGCCGGCACGCGCCTCCTGCTCGACGGCGACGTCGCGGGCGGCATCAACGCCGCTCGCCACGACTCCCGACTCGACATGTGCGTCGGCACCGGAGGCACGCCCGAGGGCATCATCACGGCCTGCGCCATCCGCGCGCTCGGGGGAGTGATCCAGGGCATCCTCCGCCCGAAGGACGACGACGAGCGCCAGCGCGCCATCGACGCCGGGCACGACCTCGACCGCGTGCTCCACGCCAACGACCTCGTCCGCAGCGACAACACCTACTTCGTCGCGACCGGAGTGACGAACGGCGGGCTCGTGAAGGGCGTGCGCAAGGAGGGCCACGTCATCACGACGGAGTCCATCGTGCTGCGCTCCCGCTCGGGCACCATCCGCCGCGTGACCGCCCAGCACCTCGCGGAGAAGTGGGTCTAGGCCGTCACCGTCTGTCCGAGACGCCGCCCCGCCGCTGAGGCGCCGCTCCGCTGACGGCGCCTCGGCGAGTGCGGCGGCGTTCCGGCGTGCGGGACGCGGAAGGACACCGGCCCCGGTCGCCGAGGCGAGCGGGCGGGGCCGCGGCGGGTCTCGAGACGCCTCGCGGGCGCTCCTCCGCCGGGCCGCGGAGGCGGAGCGCCGTCGCGATCTGCGGTCGTCCGGGTGTCGAGCCGGATGGACGGCGCCGCTCGCGCGCGGCCTGCGCACCCCCGGTGATCGCTCAACGGGGACCGGGGACCCTACGCGCTCCGCTCGGACTCGTCGTCCGCGGCGAGCAGCTCGACGGCGGTGAGGCGGCGCGGCGAGGAGGCGACTCCTCCGACCGGGGCGATGACGCGCGACTCGTCGAGGGAGTCGAACTGGCGCGCGGTGACCAGCACGCGGCTCTCGAGCGAGCCGGCGAAGGCGTTGTAGGAGTCGACCGTCTTCTCGAGCGAGCGGCGCAGGCCCTCGGCGTGGTCGGCGAGGGTGCCGAGACGGGCGTAGAGCGTCTTGCCGAGGTCGAGCAGGCGCTTGGCGTCGTCGGTGAGCACGTCCTGCTGCCAGGTGTAGGCGACGGTCTTCAGCACCGACCACAGGGTCACGGGGGAGGCGAGGGCGACGCGCTTGCGGAACGCGTACTCGAGCAGGCTCGGGTCGGCGTCGAGCGCGCTCGCGAGCAGCGGCTCGCTCGGGACGAACGCGATGACGAACTCGGGGCTCGCCGGGAGCCCGGTCCAGTAGGAGCGGGCGGCCAGCGCGTCCACGTGGCCGCGGAGGGCGCGGACGTGCGCGCGCAGGAGCCCCGCGCGCCGCGCCTCCTCTTCTCCGCCGGCGCCCGCGGGGATCGCGCTCGCCTCCAGGTACGCGTCGAACGGCACTTTGGCGTCCACCGCGATCGCCTTGCCGCCGGGCAGGCGGACCACCATGTCGGCGCGGCCGCGGCCCGCCTCGCCCTCGAGCCCGAACTGCACGTCGAAGTCGACCCGCTGGGTGAGCCCGGCGGCCTCGACGACGTTCCGCAGCTGCGTCTCGCCCCAGGCGCCCCGGCTCGTGGTGGAGCGGAGCGCCGACGCGAGGGTCTCGGTCGTCGAGCGCAGGTGCTCGCCCGCCGCCCGCTGCCCCTCCAGCTGTTCGGTGATCGCCCCGAACTGGGCGGCGCGCTCGCGCTCGAGCCGGCCGACCGCCTCCTGCATGCCGCGCAGGCTCTCGGCGACGGGGGAGAGGGTCTGCAGGATGCGCGCGTCGTGCCGCTCGCGCTCGGCGACGACGCGCAGCTGCTCCTGGAGCTCGCGGATCTGGTCACGGGCGGAGCCGAGGTGCTCGCGGTGCTGCTCGACGACGGCCTCGTGCCGCTCCTCCAGGCCCTCCGCGCGGGCGCGGGCCGTCGCGAGGTCGAGGGCGAGGGCGGCGTCGGGCGTGCGGGAGCGGGCGAGGAGGACGGCCACGACTCCCGCGAGGAGCGCGCCGACCACCAGGCCGAGGACGAAGGAGAGATCCATGCCGCCGATGACACCATGCACCTCCGACATCGAGCGATCGACGCGCCACGACCACCGAACGAGGGCCAGGACGCCCTGCGACCGCCTCGTAGACTTCGCGATCATGGGGAATCACCACCGCTCATCGCGCCTGCTCACGGCCGCGCTCGCTCTCGCCGTCGGGCTCGGCACCGCCCTCGTTCCGATCACCTCCGCCTCCGCCGCCGAGGACGCGCCGTCGACCGTCTCGGTCGAGACCGGCGCTCTCGACGCGTCCGTCGACCGCGCCGACCTCGGCGTCCCGGACCAGTCGACGCAGTACAGCGCCGAGGAGACGAAGAGCTTCCGCGCCGGCTTCATCGTCAGCGACGCCCAGTTCTTCGACGGCGACGCGCTGAGCACCGGTCAGGTGCAGTCGCTCCTGAACGAGAAGGGCAGCCGGTGCTCCACCGCCGGCACCGCCCCCTGCCTCAAGGACTTCTCGCAGGCGACGCCGTCGAAGGCGGCGGACGCGATGTGCAGCGCTTACCAGGGCTCCGGCAGCGAGTCGTCGGCCTCGATCTTCACGCGCGTCGGCCTGGCCTGCGGCATCAACCCGCTGGCCCTGGTCGTGCTCGTGCAGAAGGAGCGGAGCCTCGTCACCGACGCGACGCCGAGCCCCGAGGACTACGCCAAGGCGACCGGCTACAACTGCCCGGACACCGCGGCGTGCGACCCCGGCTCGGCGGGCTTCTTCACGCAGGTCTACAGCGCGGCCCGCCAGTTCAAGCGCTACGCCAACCCGCCCGGCTCCGGCTCGAACTTCACCACCTACGCTCCGGGCTCGACGCCGAACGTCGCCTACTACCCGAGCACCGCGTGCGGCTCCTCGCCGGTCACCATCCGCAACCAGGCCACGGCCGACCTCTACTACTACACGCCGTACCAGCCCAACGACTACGCGCTCACCGGCTCCGGCAACGCCAACTGCGCGACCTACGGCAACATCAACTTCTGGTACCTCTTCAGCGACTGGAACCCGAACGGCACCCTGGCCAACGCCGGGATCGCCCCCGCGGGACGCGTCGACGCCCCGCGCATCTCGGGCAGCACGCTGAGCGTGTCCGGCTGGGCCGTCGATCCGACGACGCAGCAGGCCGCGCTGACCACGACGGTCACGGTGACCGGCCCCGACGGCACCCGCACGGTCCGCACGCAGACCGCGAACGGCGACCGCGGCGACATCCCGGGCGAGTACTCCGTCGCCGGCCGCGCACACGGCTTCGGCGCCACCACGCCCGTCTCGGCACCCGGCACCTACCAGGTCTGCGTCTCCACCGACTCCGTCGAGTGGAACCGCTGGGTCGGCTCGGGCGACTCCCGGGGCCCCGGCCGGAAGGATCTCGGCTGCTCGACCGTGAGCACGTCGGCCGGGATCGACGTCTCGCGTCTGGCCGGCACCGACCGCCAGGGCACCGCCGTCGAGATCTCGAAGGCCGTCTTCGGCCCGAACGTCCCCGTCGTCTACATCGCGACCGGCGCGAACTTCCCCGACGCGCTGAGCGCCGCCCCGGCCGCGGCCAAGCAGGGCGGTCCGCTGCTCCTGGTCGACCGCGACGGCATGTCCCAGCCCGTCCGCGACGAGCTCGACCGCCTGAAGCCCGCGAAGATCGTCGTCGTCGGATCGGAGCTCAGCGTCGGCAAGGGCGTGTACGACCAGCTCCGCGGCTACACCTCGTCGATCCAGCGGCTCGGCGGGACCGACCGCTACGACACCTCGAGGAAGATCATCCAGTACGCCTTCTCGGGCGGCTCGTCGCGCGCTTGGCTGGCGACCGGCGAGAAGTTCCCGGACGCGCTCGGCGCGAGCGCCGCAGCCGGCTCGGTGAACGCTCCCGTCGTCCTGGTCAACGGCACCGGGAGCACGGCGGACGCCGTGACGAAGAGCATCCTCTCGGGGCTCAAGGTGCAGACCCTCACCATCGCGGGCAGCCCCCTGTCGGTGAGCGAGGGGATCAAGAACTCGCTTCCGGTGTCGACCATCACCCGCATCGGCGGAGTCGACCGCTACGACACCTCGGAGCAGCTGAACCGGGCCGCCTTCTCGAGGGCCAAGACCGTGTTCCTGGCGACGGGCGAGAACTTCCCCGACGCCCTCGCCGGAGCCACGGCGGCGGGCTACTCGAACAGCCCGCTGTTCGCCGTGCCGACGAACTGCGTGCCCCGCGCCGTCCTGACCGACATCGCGAAGTCGGGAGCGCAACGGGTCGTCCTCCTCGGCGGTCCCACCACCCTCTCGGAGGACGTCGCGCGCCTCACCCCCTGCGGCTGATCGCCCGCGGCCCCGCCACTAGCGTGGAAGGATGACCCCGACCGCACCGTCCCCGACCGGCGTCCGACGCCGGCGGGGCGGTGCGGTCGTCGTCGTCGGGGCGCTGGTGGCGCTCCTGCTGGGAGGGTCCGTCGACGGTACGCGCCTCGCCGCGGTGCCGTCCGAGCCGCAGACCGTCCGGCTGTGGACCTTCCTCCAGCCGGGCCCCGTCGCGGCCGACTTCGACCCGGGCGACCTGATCTCCGACGAGGTCTTCTTCGCCGGCGACGCGCTCGGACCGCTCACGGTGCAGGCGTTCCTCGACGCCCGCGTCCCCGACTGCGCGGGCGGGCCGGTGCCGTGCCTGCGCGACTACGCCGAGGACACCGCGGCGATCACGGCCGACGAGCAGTGCGATGCGCTGCCCGCCGGACGCGACGTCCCGGCCGCGGAGATCATCACCTCGGTCGCCGGCGCGTGCGGCGTGAATCCGGCCGTCCTCCTGGTGCTGCTGCAGAAGGAGCAGTCGCTCGTGACCGATCCGGAGCCGAGCGAGCGGCAGTTCCGCAGTGCCACGGGCTACGGCTGCCCGGACACCGCGGATTGCGACACGGACTCCTACGGCTTCGCGGCGCAGGTGTACGGAGCGGCGTGGCAGTTCCAGCGCTACCGGAATCCGGACTCGAGCTTCGACTGGTACCCGGTCGGCGCGGCCGGCGACGTCCGCTACTCCCCGGACGAGTCCTGCGGTACCGCCCCGGTGACGATCGCCAACGCGGCCACGGCGGGTCTCTACTACTACACGCCGTACCAGCCGAACGCGGCGGCGCTCGCGAACCTCTACGGCGAGGGCGACGACTGCTCGGCCTACGGGAACCGGAACTTCTGGCGCATCTTCAGCACCTGGTTCGGCGACCCCCGCGGCTGAGCCGATCGTCTCGAGCCGGCTCGGCATGACGGACGTCAGGCGGCGACGGGGGCCTTCGGGCGCAGGCGCTTCACGGAGACGCCGGCCAGCTCGCCGAGCTCGGCCATGCTCGCGGCGCCGTGCCGCCGGGCCGCGTGCACGACGATCGCGGCGCACGCCTCGGCATCGGCCGACGCGTCGTGGTGGCGGAAGTCCTCGAAGCCCGCGGCCATGGCGACGACGGGGAGGCGGTAGGAGTCGAGCTCGTACGTCTTGCGGGCGAGCTGGAGCGAGCAGAGGTAGTCGTACTCGGGGTGCTCGAGGGAGGTCGCCGCGCAGGCCGCGCGGATGACGCCCATGTCGAAGCCGGCGTTGTGCGCGACGAACACGTCCTCGCCGGCGAAGGCCGCCAGGTCGGCGAACTGGTCGACCCAGGAGGCGGCGGCGTGCACGTCGTGCTTGCGGATGCCGTGGATCCGCGTGTTCCACTCGAGGAAGTCGTCGTACCCCAGCGGCGGGCGGATGAGCCAGCCGGCGCGGTCGACGACGCGGCCGTCGCGGACCTTCACGAGCCCGACGGAGCAGGCGGAGGCCCCGTGCGAGTTGGCGGTCTCGAAGTCGATGGCGGTGAAGTCGATGGGCACGCTCCAGCCTCTCACGCACCTCCGACGCCGCCGGGAGCGTCGCGCGCGCGTCGCCCCGAGCGGGCGGGAGCACCCGCCGGCCGCGGGCGGGCGCCTCCCGTTCCTCCGCGCCCCGCCCGCCCGGCCCTTCCGCCGCCACGCCGTAGGACGGATGCCCGTGGCTCTCCCCAT